>NZ_JBMVFV010000013.1:0-92314 GCF_049538395.1 Micromonospora sp. AB353
CCGACGCGGTCCCGCCGGTCCCGCCCGGGCTCGCGGCGCCCGCCTCGCCCTCACCCGGCCCGGAACCACCCGGTCCGCCGACCTCCGGCGGTGCGACCTCGCCCAGTTCGTCGTCCTCGACCGGGGCCGGCCCGTCGTCCGCCACGTCGCCCAGCTCGTCCTCCTCCTCGGCCGGGCCACCCGGACCGGGGTCGAAGCCGGTCGCCTGCCGCACACCGGGCCGGGCGTCGAACGGGTCGGACTCGCCCACCCGCTCGACGGTGCCGGTCGGCTCGCTCCGGCCGCCCCTGTACTCCGGCGGCGGGAAGTCGTCGTCGAAGGGCCTGTCGTCGAACGTCGCCGGGGCCTGGGCATCGGGCACCGCCTCGGTCGCCTCGCCGTGCACCCGCTGCTCGGCCTCCGCGTCCTCGACCGTGCTGGTGGCCGCGCGGGGCTGGTTGCGCAGGAAGCGGGCGCGGCCCCGGGACAGGTCGTGCCCGACCGCCACCGCCTCCAGCTCGTAGAGCGTGCGGTGGGTGCCGGACTCGTCGGTCCAGTCCCGGGTGTAGAGGCGCCCGGCCACGATGACCGGGTCACCGACAGCCACCGAGGCGGCCACCCCCTCGGCGAGGCGGCGCCAGCAGTTGACGCGTACCCGAAGGCTGTTGCCGTCGACCCAGCGGCCGCTGTCGCGGTCGAGCCGGCGGGCGGTCGAGGCGACCTTGAAGTTGGCCACCAGCGTTCCGCTCTGCGTGGTGCGGCGCCACTCCGGCGCGGTCAGCACGTTGCCGACGATCGTCACGTACGTATCGAACATCGCCCCTCCCAGGGATCGACTTGTCCCGGTGAGCGTCGGCCGGACGCCCGGCCCGGGCCACCCGCCGGCCCGGACCTGTGGATGACGAGCGGGCCTGTGGACAACCACCTGATCAAGGTCCCGATCTGCTAGGCCGACCGGCCCTACGTGCCTGAGCTGCAAAGACGCACGATCGAGTGGAGCCGGCAAGCAGGCGTTCCGGAATCACGCCGGTTGGGTAAGTACTTGATCAACCGAGAGAAAGGGAGCTCCCATGCTTCTCCGAGACGTCCGCGAGGCAGCGCGATGAGCGCCGTGGCGAACCCCGCGACCGTGGCCGAGTGCCTGCGGGTCGGCGCCGGGTTCTCCCAGGGCGACCGCAACTGGATCGCCGAGCAGTTCGGAACCCTGGACGCCCGGCTCGCCGGCTTCCACGCCGACGCCACCGAGCTGGAGGTGTCCGTCAAGGATCGCGAGGCCCGGGGCCAGAAGGTGACCCTGGAGTGCTGGATCGCCGGGCGGCAGAAGATCGTCACCACCTCGACCGAGGAGGATCTGCACGCCGCGCTCAACGACGTCCGGGACGACCTGCGCCGCAAGCTCAACGACGCGAAGACCCGGCAGGAGCCGCGCCACAACAAGCACCTGCGTGCCGTCGACCAGCCCGAGGGCGCCCCGTTGCAGGACGCCGAGCGCGAGGACGCCGAGACCGTCTGACGTCCGGCACGGCCCGCCCGCACGGTGCAGGCGGGCGGGCCGTGCCGTTTGTTAACAAGGGGCCCCTCCTCTACCGGATGCGTTAACAAGGGCCCCCTCCTTACAACCGCACCCCTACCGCCGGGTAGCAAGGCGGCGTACCGTCGCGGTCGTGGAACCGGACGTGCTGGGCGCCCCCTACGAGCGGCGGACGATCGAGCTGGGCACCGACGACGAGGGGCCGGTGGTCGCGACCCTCGTGCGGCGGCGCGCCGACCGCCCGACCGGCCGCGCCGTGCTCTACGTGCACGGCTTCGTCGACTACTTCTTCCAGACCCACGTAGCAGACTTCTTCGCCGAGCGCGGCTGGGACTTCTACGCGCTCGACCTGCGCAAGTACGGCCGTAGCCTGCTCCCGCACCAGACCCCGAACTTCTGCCGCGATCTGAGCGACTACTTCCCCGAGCTGGACGCCGCCGCGGAGATCATCCGCGCCGAGGAGGGACACGACACCCTGCTCGCGATGGGCCACTCGACCGGCGGCCTGATCATCTCGCTGTGGGCGCACGACCGCCGTGACGCCGGCCTGGTCGACGGCATCGTGCTCAACAGCCCCTTCTTCGACATCAACGCGCCCTGGATGGTCCGTCGGCCCCTCGCGGCCGCCGTCTCCCGCCTGGGCCGCAGGGCGCCGCAGCGGGTGCTGCCGTTCGGCCTGGGCACGGTGTACGGCGAGAGCCTGCACGCCGACCACCGGGGCGAGTGGCGGTACGACCTGGCCTGGAAGCCGCTCGCCGGGTTCCCGGTGCGGGCCGGCTGGATCAACGCGATCCGCGCCGGCCAGCGTCGCCTGCGGGCCGGGCTGGACATCCCGGTGCCGGTGCTGCTGGCCTGCTCGACGCGCAGCTTCCGGGGCACGAAGTGGCACGACAGCGCCACCGGCGCCGACGCGGTGCTCGACGTCGAGCACATGGTGCGCTGGGCGCCCCGCCTCGGCCGGCACGTCACGCTGGCCCGCTTCGACGGTGGGCTGCACGACCTCACGCTGTCCAGTCCCGGCGTACGCGAGAAGGTCTTCGCGGAGGTCGGACGGTGGGCGGAGGGGTTCCTCCGCGCCGGGCCGACCGAACCGGAGCCGGCGACGCCGCCGGCCCCTCGGCGGCCGGCCGACGCGACCGCCGAGGGCTGAGGCCGGCCGGCCTCGCCGCGGGCTCAGTCGGCGACGACGGCGGTGAGCGCGGCGCGGATCCGGTCGAACGTGGCGATCGGGTGACCACCGGCCTGCGGCGGCAGCACCACGCCGAGGCAGCGCAGCGCGGGTCCGCCGTCCGGCCCGGCCTCGACCGCGAACACCGGCGCGCCCACGTAGCCCGCTGGTAGTTCCGTCGTGACCCGCACCTCGCCGCCGTCCCGGGCGACCCGCTCGACCACCGCCTCCAACGGCCGCGCCCCGCCGTCGCCGACACCGAGCGCCAGCACGAACGCCGACGCGGGCGCCGCGCCGATCCGGGCGACCGCGTCGGCCGGCGCGGCCACCGCCTCGGTGACCTGCTGGGTACGCCAGCGCCAGCCCCGATCGTCGGCCCAGCCGTGCAGGCCGCCGGTCGGCATCGCCGCGAGCCCCAGTTCCGGCAGATGCAGCCAGTGGTCGGCGAAACCGGGCAGGTCGATCGGCTCGTCCGCGCCCTCGGCCGGGTCGGTGACGCTCGGCCGCAAGCCGATCTCGCCGTACGCCCGGTCGGTGAGCGCATCGGCGGTGAGCAGCCACTCGTGCGCGATCTCGCCGTCGTCCGTAGCGCCGACCAGTTCGCTGTAGAAGAAGGCCGTGCCGAGGACGGCCGACGGGGCGCCCGGCCCGTCCGAGCCGGTGAGGGGCAGGATCGCCCGTCCGAGGAGCTGACACAGCTCGAAGACGATCTCGTTCTCGGTTTCCTGGTCGAGCAGCATCCGACGAGGGTACGGATCGCGTCCCGCCCGGCCCGCCCGGACCCGCCGGAACTGTGGTGCCGGTCCGGGCCCCGGCGTGGGACGCTGGACGGCGGAACGGACGCGCCGACCCGTACCCCCGGGCACGCGGGGACCGGCGGTACCCTCTTGGCGCGACGACCGTCGGCGCGCGCCCGTAGCTCAGCGGATAGAGCAGGGGACTTCTAATCCCAAGGCCGCAGGTTCGAATCCTGCCGGGCGCACCACCGTCATCGCAGGTCAGCGGCTTTCCGGTCTCGGTCGAGACGATCACCGCAGCCCTCGTGAAGCCAAATCAGCCGAAGACGAGACGTCCTGTCATGCGATAGCCGCGCGTACCTTGCCTGGATAGCGTGGGTGGCGTGACGGAGCCTGACTACAGCCTCGCGAAGATCAGGGTCATGGAGTTCGACGATTCCGTACGCGAGCGGCCCGGTATGTACTTCGGGGTGGGCAGGGATGATCCGCGTCTGGCGACTCGGGTGCTGTGCGCGGTCGTAGGGCACGCGTTTCATCCGGCAGCCACCGTCGCCGCGAGCCACACCCCCGACGTGGTAGCCGAGATCACCGCTGATCTCATCTTCTCGGTGACCGACGACCAGGCGGACGTCCTGACCGGCCCGGGAACGCCGAAGCTGGGCTACCACGGCTCGCTGCTCACCAGCGAGCGTTGGTCGAGTGCCGCCGCGGCGGCGGTGAGTTCGCAGACCACTGTCGAGGTCTGGCGACACGGCCACGGCTTTCGGCAGCGCCTCGTCGGCTTGCGGCCGGTCGAGCCACCTGCGGAGTTCTCCGCTCCCGTCGGAGCCGGTACCCGTGTGGCCTTCGTCCTCGATCCCGCTTACTTCGGCTCGGCCGCGATCACCACCGATGTCGCCGGCCTCGACGTGCACGGCCCGGCTTGCACCAACACCACCGGGTTCGGCAAGGTCGTGATTCGGGACCGCAGAGGGCGGAGTCGCCCGAACGAATACCGGTGTGCCTGACTCGGGCATCCGGATCTGCCGCCGACCGCGCCTTGCGGAGATCAAGCGTCCGAAGGTCGAGCACCCGCTCCAACCAGCCGACGAGATCCACAGCCCGGACTCTAGGCGCTCCGCGATCTCCGTCTGTCCCGAGGCCGCAGGTTCGACACGCCCCGGGCCATCGGCCTAGCCTTGGAGCCGCTGCGCCCAGTACACCTGCCCGTCCGAACCCATGTAGACGAGGGCCAGCAGCAGGTCGGACATCTGGACCGGAGCGGTCGCGGTCGACGTCTCCGGATCAGGCTTCTCGGCGTACGGGAAGAGCGCGACGAAGGTGAGCGGGGATGCCTTCTCGTCTGCCACATGCAGCCTGCTGCCGTTGCTCCGCCACTCGTCGTCCCCGAACGTGGCGTCACCAGCGCCACGGAGCCAGGAGTAGCGCTCGGCGATCCGGTGCTCGATGCCTGCGCTGCCGATGCCGACGGCCGCCTGTGGAGCGGCCACGCCGAAGACCGCTGGCTTGGAGTCGGTGCGCTTGTCGATGAGGAAGACCGCGAAGTAGCCGCCGTCGAGTGGCCGGGGCGGGGTCTGCCAGAACAGCCGGCCGAGCACCAACTGGTCACGTCCGGAGGCGAACGGAGCGGATCCGTTCTCACCGAGTGCGGCCTGGGCCTCCTCGTTCGTCACGAAGCTGAGCGAGGACCGGAGAGCCAGCGCCTCGGGGCCGTACGGCGGCTGGTTCTGCCACCACTGCCAGACGATGACCGAGACCATCGCCACGATGGCCGCCAGGGCAGTCGCGACACGCCGGCCCGTCCGCCACCTCATGCTCGACAGTGAAGCACGCGAGCACCGAATCTCAGGGTCGCCGAATTGACAGCTGCAGCCGGCCCCGGCGGACCGTACCGTGCCCTGATGGTCATCTCCCCGCACCTGGCCCGGCTCCGGACGATGATCGACCACGAGTTGATCCAGTTGCCGTCGGTGTCGGTCATCGTCGTCGACGATCGCGCACGGATCCTGCTCGTACGTCATGCCGAGGACGGGAACGGGTGGGCGGTTCCCGGCGGCGCTGTCGACATCGGAGAGTCCCCGGCCCAGGCGGCGGTGCGTGAGATCCGAGAGGAGGTCGGCGTGCGGATCAGCCGGCCGCGGCTGCTGGATGTGCTCGGCGGCCCCGACTACGAGGTGACCTACCTCAACGGCGACCGCTTCTCCCGCGCAACTCCGGCCGGCGATCGGCGGGAGGCCCGACCAACCTCCCCGGGCGGTACACCTAGCCCTTCGCTGACTGGCGACCTGCGAATCGGCTCCACAGCCGGGCCTCGGCCGACAACTGCGCGAACACCTCCTCCTTCGCTGCGCCGTACTGGGCCCGACTGTGAGGATGCAGCTCGGCTGCACGTCTCTTTGCCGCCTCGTAGCGACGGGCAGCGTCCGGAGTGGCCGCGAGGTAGGCGCGGAAGACCCGGTTCGCCTGCGGCACCCGGGACATGACACCGAAGACGTGCAGGTGGTGGCTTCGCTTCCCGGCCGTGTCCTTCGCGAAGAACAAGTGCTCGTCGTCGTCCGGGAAGGCCGACGGACGATAGACGTACCCGAGCTGTTCGAGTGGCCGGACGTCGGCGGCGACCGCACCTACCTCGGGTACCACCACCAGGATGTCGATGATGGGTTTGGCAGCCAGTCCGGGAACGCTTGTGGAACCGAAATGCTCGACGCTGAGCGCCGCGGGCAGCGCCTCCGACAACAGCCGTTGCTCGATCTTGAATCGCGCGGGCCAGGCCAGGTCGTAGGGCACCACCTCGACTACGGGCGCGTCGTCGCTCACGTCGGCCACCGTAGCGGCTGGCACTCTCTACCGACCCAGGGACGGGGACAGGGTCGGCTGAACGTCGCTCAGGCCGCCGTCAGCGCCGCCAAGGCCCGGTCCATCGCGGCGTTGAACTCCTCCGGCGCCAACGTCAGCCGGGACTTGACGTCGCGGCTCCACTGGTCGGCCAGCACCTCGGCGGCGCCCGCCTCGACGCCGTCGAGCGCCGCGTCGGCCAGATCGGCCGGCGCGATCTTGTCGACGGGCCAGCCCGCTGACATGTCGGTGTCGGCCAGGCCGAGGTGTACCGCCGTCACGAGCGTGCCCTGGTCGGCGAGTTCCAGGCGTACGCCGTTCGTCATCGCCCACGCGGCGGCCTTGGTCAGGTGGTACGCGCCGGCGCCTCTGGTCCCGAACCACGACATGGCGGAGAGCACGTTCACGATCGCGCCGCCGCCGTTGCGGGCGAGTGCCGGCGCGAACGCCCGGATCATCTCCAGGTGGCCGAGCACGTTGGTGTCCACCTCGTGCCGCACCGCGTCCAGCGAACCGGTCACCAGGTCGGTCCCGGTCTGGATCCCGGCGTTGTTGACGAGCAGCGTGACGTCCGGGGCGGCAGCGGCGACGGCCCGTACGGATGCGGGGCTGGTGATGTCCAGCGGCAGCACCTCGACGCCGGGCAGGTCCACGGTCTCCGGCCGGCGGGCGGTCGCGTAGACCTTGCGGGCGCCGCGTTCGCGCAGGCGCTGGGCGAAGGCGCGACCCAGGCCGCGGTTGGCGCCGGTGACGAGAGCGATCGAGTCGTTGATGTCCATGCCCGGTACGCTAAAACCTGACGTTGACGTCAGAGGCAAGTGTTGATCGCCGAGACCGGGGTGAGAGGGGTCACCGTGACCGAGCCGCTGATCCGCATCGGCGAGGTGGCGCGCGACGCCGGTGTCTCGGTGCGCGCCGTGCGCTACTACGAGGAACAGGGCCTTCTCTTCCCCCGGCGCAGCGCGTCCGGCCAGCGCCTCTACCGGCCGGACACGGTCACGCTGGTGCGCTTCATCCAGCAGATGTACGCGGCGGGCCTGACCAGCAGCCGGATCGCCGAACTCCTGCCGTGCTGGGACTCCGGGCACACCGACCCCGCACAGCGGGCCATGCTGCGCGCCGAGCGCGAGCGCATCCAGGCCAAGGTCGACGATCTCCGGGCCGCGCTGGACCGCCTCGACGAGGTCATCGCGATCACCGATTCGCACCCGTAGGCGCGACCACCCGCGCAAGGGGAGAGACTACGGACGGGCGTTCTCGCGGGAGGCACGCAACGCACCGGCGACCGCCAGTCCCGCGCCGCCGAGAGCGACAGCCGTCTCCACTGCCGAGGACACCTCAAGGGCACCTCCCGCCGAGCCACCCACGCTCACCACGAATCCCGGTTGCAGGAAGGCGTCCCTGGCGGGCTCGACGAACGTCCACCAACTCGCCCACGCGGAGGCGAGATCCGCGCAGGCCCGCACGGCGACCACCGCCAGCAGGACCATCCCCGCCGTGAGGAGCCCGAGCCGGTCGCCCCGCCATCCGGACCACGCCAGCACCCCGGCGGTCACGAGCGCGGCGAGCAACGCCGGCTGCAGCGCCAGAAGCAGCTCGGGCAGCGGCGGGTCGCCGGGCGTCGCCGCCACGCTCAGCCCGCACCAGACGAGCACGGCCACCGCCAGGACCGTCGTCACCACACCCCGCCGTCCGCCGCGTGCCGGCAACGCCGGCACGGCAACGGAAAGCAGGAGTACGCCGAGAGCCAAGCCCCACGCGCTCAGGCGTTGCTGGTCCAGGCCCTCCCGCAGGCTCTCCACAAGGTACGTCCGCGTCGCCGCCTGGCTCCCCCGCGGCTCGCCCGCGTCCGCCACCCGTTCCCGGTGCCAGAGCAGGTTCGCGGCTGCCACCAGAGCGAACAGCCCGGCGCCGACGGCGACGCCCCATCGCACCCGGGGCGTACCGGATGCCGTGAGCGCGTGGCCGCACAGCGCCGCGAGCGTGACCACGGCCCAGAGAAGCGACGCGTCCGGCATGGCGAGCAGTGCCGCTCCGACCGACAGCAGGCCGGCCACGGCCGCGGCGACTCCCAGGCCCGACGACAGACGCATGGCGCAGAGGGTGGCACAGGAATCCCGACCACGTTGACCCGCCGGTTTCGTCGGTGGCCGCTGGTTCGGCCGGTACGCCGTGCTGCACGACGAGGCGGGTGCCCCGAGCGAGCTCTACTTCTGGGGGTTCTCCGGGGACTAGCGTGCCCGGCCGGCGAGCAGCCACCGCCGGACGGGCACCTCCAGCAGCGCGCGGTCCCCGTCGGGCGTGACCGGCTGCCGGATGTCCCAGCCGCCGTACTTCTCGGCGAACGCCGCCACGATCGCGGGCGGGAAGTCGGCGCGGTGCAGGCGGGCGACACCCTCCGCGACGACCGGGTGGACGCCGTCCTCCAGGGCGAGCGAGACGCGGGGGTCGGCCGCCACGTTGCGGGCCTTGACGCTGCGCGCCTCGCAGCCGATCCACCAGACGTCGTCGGCGTAGACGAACCACACCGGCGTGACGTGCGGTGAGCCGTCCCGGCGCAGCGTGCAGAGCCAGACGTTGCGCTCACGGGCGAGCCGGTCCGCGACGGCCGGCGGGAGCGGTGCGGTGGAAGGTGAGGCCATGCGACAAGTGGATCAGGTGCGCGCGGAGGCCCGCTACCGGCTCACTCGCAGATCCGCCACTCCCCGTCCTCCTTGACCATCGGGAACGACTGCGTCACGGTGGTGCCGGCCGCCGGGGTGAAGCGGATGGTCGCCGCCCCGCTCACCCGGCCGTTGTTGTTCGACACGTTGAGCCCGGTGATCTCGTAGCCGGTGAACTCCGGCTGGGAGGACTGCTGCCGGGTGAAGTCCGCCTCGCTGACCCGGTCGCGTACGCGGGAGCAGAGCTGCCGGTACGCGGCCGGATAGTCGCGGTCGACGATCGCCTCGGCGAACGTCTCCGCTGTGGACCGCGCCGGGCCGGTGGCTTCCTGCACGGCCCGGAAGAGGAAGAAGCCGGCGAGCACACCGCCGGAGCAACAGATCGCCAGCACCACGCCGAGCACGATGAACAGTGTTCGCTTGGACTTCTTCGGCGGCACCATGGCCGGCTGGTATGCCATACCCCGCAGGGTAGGAGTCGCCGGCAACCGTAAACCGGATGCTGCGGCTCCACTTCTCGGCGACCATTGATCGATGCCCGCACACCGACCGGCCGAACCGGACGTCAGTCGCTACTACACCGAGGTCTACGTCGAGGCCGACCGGCTGGACGGGTCGCCGCAGGGCCGGCTGGAGGCACGACGTACCCGGGATCTGCTCGCCCGGCTGCTGCCCGCCGCGCCGGCGGACGTGCTGGACGTCGGCGGTGGTCCCGGCGCGTACGCGGGTCCGCTCGCCACGGCCGGTTACCGGGTGCACCTGGTCGACCTGGTGCCCGCGCACGTCGCGGCGGCGCGGTCCGCGTACCCGCTGGTGACCGCGTCGGTGGGTGACGCCCGCGCGTTGCCGTCGCCCGACGCGGCGGCGGACGCGACGCTGCTGCTCGGTCCGCTCTACCACCTGCCGCGGCAGGCCGACCGGGTGGCCGCGCTGCGTGAGGCGGCGCGGGTGACCCGGCCGGGCGGGACGATCGTGGCGGCGGCGATCAGCCGGCACGCCGCGTTGATCGACCTGACCGTGCAGGGCCGCCTGGACGACGACAACCGGCAGTTGCTGCGCGCCGAGTACGAGACCGGGGTGAACGATCCCCGGACCGGCTTCACCACCGCGTTCTTCCACCGGCCGGAGGAACTGGCCGCCGACTTCGTCGCGGCCGGACTGCCCACCCCGGAGGTGTACGGCGTGGAGGGTCCGCTGTGGCCGGTGCTGAACGCGCTCGGCACCGGGCCGGACGAGCGGCTGTTCGCCGATGCCGTGGCCTGCGCCGAGAGGTTCGAGCGGGACGCCGCGATCCTCGGGGCCAGCGCCCACCTGCTCGCCGCCGCGCGCCGCTGACCGCCGGTCCGGACGGCCTACTGCTTTACGCCGGAGCGAAACTCGTCAAGCACCAAGGGTGACCAGTTGCGACAAAACATGTTATTCTCCAGCGTCAATCTATGCCGCGCGGACCCGGCCGGGTCGCAACCGGAAGGACATCTCTCCGATGCCGGTCGCTGCCGCCATGCCCCTGCCACGGCCCCCGCTGGCCCGCCCGGCGGGTGACGCGTTCAGCCTGATCTTCACCACCCTGCCCGCACTGCTGCGGCTCACCTGCGGCCTGGTCGGCGCGATCGTCGCGCTGTCGGTGCGTACGCCGCCGGTGCGGGTGGCGCTGCTGATCCCCTCGGTCGTCGTGCTCACCGCTTGGTCGGTCTGGTACGCGTGGCGCGCGCTGCGGCACGGCATCGGCGGCGCGCTCGTCGCCGGTGACGTGGCGCTGACCACCGCCGCCGCGCTCGCCGTACCGTGGCTCGTCGCGCCGGAGGTGCTGCCGGGCGAGGCGAGCTGGATCGCGGTGCTGGCCAGCTCGACAGTCATCAACGCGCAGGCCACCGCCCCGGCCCGTTGGTCGGTGCCGGCCGGCCTGCTGGTCACCGCCGCGTACGTCACCGGCACCACGGTGGCCGGCAACCCGGTCGAGGCGCGGGCGCACGCCGGGACGCTGCTGGTGCAGACCGCAAGCGCGGCGGTGATGACGGCGGTGATGCGCCGTCGGATCGCCCGCGCCGACGCCGCGTTCGCCGACTACCAGCGGTTGTCCCACGCGGCGGTGGTGGCACGCGCCGCCCGCGAGGACGAACGGCGGCAGAACCGCGACCTGCACGACACCGTCCTGGGCACGCTCACCATGGTCGGCCTCGGTGCCGTACCCGACTCGGCGACGTTGCGCGAGCGGTGCGCGGACGACCTGCGTACCCTCACCGCCCTTGCCGGTGCGCGGACCGCGACCGCGGCCTGTGAGGCCCACCTGGACGAACGGCTGCGTGAGGTGCTCGCCGCGACGCCCGGGCCGGCGGTGACCGCCACGCTCGCACCGTGCCGGCTGCCGGCGGAGGTCGCCACGGCGCTCGCCGACAGCGCCGCCGCCGCGCTGGCGAACGTGGCACGGCACGCGCCGGGCGCCGCCGCGTCGCTGCGCCTGGCCCGCGAGGGCGGCACCGTCGTGGTCGAGGTGGTCGACGACGGTCCCGGTTTCGACCCGTCCACGGTCCCGGCGCACCGGTACGGGCTGCGCGAGTCGATCCACGGCCGGATGAGCACTATGGGCGGTCGGGCGGTGGTGACTTCCGCCCCTGGCGCCGGTACCCGGATTCGGCTGGAGTGGTCCGATGGCGAGTGAGTCGGGTACGGCGGTGACGGCCGGACACGCGCTGCGCCCGCTGCCCCGGCCGCGGGTGGCGACGCGCTCCGGAGCGGCCACCGCCCCGCCGGAGGCGCACGCGGTGGCCGACGCGTCGGACCAGGGCGCGCGGATCGCCGTGATCGTCATCGCGGCCGCCTGGCACCTGGCGGTCGCGCTGCCGGCCGTGTTGCGGGCCGGGCCGGGGATGGCGGATCCCGCCGTGGTGGCGGCGGGCTGGCTGGTGACCGCCCTGGTCGGGGCCGGGACCGGGGTACGGCTGCTGCGCCGCGGGCTGCCGCCGGCCGGGCCGCTGGCAGTGGCGCTGTTGGTGGTGGACGCGGCGGTGGTCGCCGGGGCCGGCGAGCGGTTCCTGTTCAGCACCGCCAACTGGGTGTGGGGCGGCCTGGCCTGGTTCTTCCTGCTGGTGCTCTGGCGGCGGCCGGTGCGCTGGCTGCTGCTCATGCTCGCCGCGCACGGCACGATCGCGCTGGCGGCGGTGGTGCTGTACGGCGCGACCGCCCCGGCCGACCTGAGCCGCGCCGCCATGTACGTCTACGGCACCTCCACCCTGCCGGTGGCGGTCTTCGTCGGCGCGGCGGCGCTCACCGCGCAGGCCCGGGACCGGGCGGCCACCGCGGCGGCGACGCTCGCCGTGGCCGCGGAGCAGGAGGCGGCCGAGCGGGCCCGCACCGAGCGGCAGGCGCGCCTGGCGCTGGTCAGCGGCACCGCCGAGGAGGTGCTGGCCGGGCTGGCGGCGGGCGACGCCGACCCGGCCGACCCGGCGGTACGGCGGCGCGCGGTGCTGGCCGCGGCCCGGCTGCGCCGGCTGATCGCCGAGTCGGACGACGTGCCGGACGCGCTGCTGCACGAACTGCGCGCGGCGGCCGATCTGGCCGAGCGCAACGGGCTGCCGATCGACCTGGTGTCGGTCGGTACGCCTCCGGAGCTGCCGGTGGAGATCCGGCGCGGGCTGGCCGACCCGCTCACGGCCGCGCTCGCCGGGGCCGAGGGCTGGGCTCGGCTCACCGTGGTGGCGGGCCCGGACGAGGTGGTGGTCAGCCTGGTGACGCCGGATCACGACGGCCCGGACGAGCCGGCGACCGGCGGGGACGGGCCGGTGGAACACCTGCACGAGCGGGACGGGGAGATCAGATGGACGCAGACCCGCTGGCGGCGGACGTGAACGCCGGCACCCCGATCGGGGTGGCGATCGTGGACGACCATCCGGTGGTGATCGACGGGGTGCGCGCCTGGCTCGCCGGCGAGCCGCGGTTGCGGGTGCTGGCCACCGGCGACGACCCGGACGAGGTGCTGCGGGCCGCGCCGGACGCCGAGGTGGTGCTGCTCGACCTGCGCCTGCACGGCCGGATGGTGCTGGACAAGCTGGCCGAGCTGAGCGCGACCGGGCGCCGGGTGGTGGTCTACTCCGAGCACAGCGACCCGCAGACCATGCTCGCCGCCCTGGACGCGGGCGCGGTCGCGTTCCTGGCCAAGCACGAGGGACGCGAGCACTGCGTGGCCACGGTGCTGGCGGCGGCGAGCGACCGGCCGTACGTGCCGCCGGCGCTGGCCGGAGCGATGGTCGGTGACGCCCGTCCGGATCGTCCGTCCCTGTCGGACAAGGAGCGCGAGGCGCTGCTGCTGTGGTTCCAGTCGATGTCGAAGGCGTCGGTGGCGCGCCGGATGCAGATCAGCGAGCACACGGTGAAGCAGTACGTCGACCGTGCGCGGATCAAGTACACCCGAGCGGGCCGTCCGGCCGCCACGAAGGCGGCGCTGCTCGCCCGGGCGATCGAGGACGGCCTCGTCCGACCGGAAGATATCGGCATCTACCGGTCGCAGGCGTCGGCCGACCGGCCGACCCCCTAACAGGTGTCATGACAGTCACCCCAGGAATCGGGAAGGCTCACCGGTACCGCCAACCGTCACCGGGAGGTCGTACCGTGCCGGAGGACGCCACACCTTTCTTCGTCGGGCCGCATCGGTTCGACGCCGACGGCGACCCCACCCGTCCCGTGCTCGACCGGCGATACGAGCTGGTGCCCGAGCCGGGCGAGCGCCTGCTCGGTCAGCACTGCCTGCGCGTCGCCGGTCACCTGCTCGGCCCGACCGAGGACGTCCGCTGCTGGTCGCTGCCGGCACCGGCGACGATCACCGTGACCGAGCGCCGCCTGGCGTACGTGTGCACCGGCTCGGACCTGTCGGTGGTCTCCGGGCGGGACGGCCGGGCGGCCGCCCGGCACCGGCGTCCGGTCCGGTTGTCCCGCCTGGTCAGTGGGCAGATCCGCTGGCAGTGGCCGTCCCGGCTGGAACTGGCCGAGGCGGGCGACGGCACCGCCGAGCTGCGCATCGTCTGCGACGCGCTGCGCACCATCCGGCAGCCGGCGCTGGCACTGACCGGCCCGGTCGGTCAGGTGGCCGCGCTGGCCCGGCAGGTACGCCGCGCGGTGGCCGGTTTCCGGCTGGCGAACGCCGAACTGGTGGACCTGTCCCCGCCGGAGCGGGACGTGCTCGCCGTCCGGGTGGCCGCCTCCCCCGGCCCGACGCTGGGCACTGTGACGCTGCCGGGCTCGCTGCCTGTGGAGTTCCTGTCCCGCGACGACTACTACCGTCCGGCGGAGGCCGAGGCGACGCCGTGGGGATGGTCCGGCTTCCCCGCCCACGACCAGCCCGGCTCCGCCTGCTGACGCCCCACGTCGGGAACCCGGCGCGGGTCAGGAGGCGCTGCGGGTGCGGCGCTCGGACCGGTCCAGCTCGACCGCCTCCTCCGGGGTCGGCGCGCTGCCGCCCAGGTGGGCCGGCTGCCACCAGGTGTCGTCCGGGCCGGACGGCTTGTCCGGGTACTCCCGCTGGGCCCGGTCGACCAGCGCCGACAGGCGGGTCCGCAGGTCGGCGGTCATGACCGTGGCGTCCGGGTAGGCGGCCGGGTCCATCGGCTCGCCGACGATGATGGTGATCGGCGTGTGCCGACGGGTCAGCGTGCGCGGGCGGCCCTTGGTCCACAGCCGCTGGGTGCCCCAGAGCGCGACCGGCAGCAGCGGCACGCTCGCCTCCTGCGACATCCGGGCCGCGCCGTTCTTCAGGTCCTTCACCATGAAGGAACGGCTGATCGTCGCCTCCGGGAAGACACCGACCACCTCACCCCGGCGCAGCGCGCCGACGGCCGCGGCGTACGAGCCGGCGCCGGCGGCCCGGTTCACCGGGATGTGCTTCATGCCGCGCATCAGCGGACCGGAGACGCGGTGCCGGAAGACGCTGTCCTTCGCCATGAACCGGACCAGCCGCTTGGCCGGGTGCGCGCCGTAGCCGCAGAAGATGAAGTCGAGGTAGCTCACGTGGTTGGACGCGAGCACCGCGCCGCCGCTGTGCGGCACGTGCTCGCTGCCGGACACGTCCAGGCGCAGGTCGAGCAGCCGGAACATCGTCTTCGCGGCGGTGATCACAGGTGGGTACACGAGTTCCGACATGGCGAAACTTTACCCCGAGTAGGTTACGCGACCGTAGGGCCGATCTGCCCTCGGCAGACCGGCAGCCGCGTTCCTGGACAGCGTCCTGCCCGCAGGCGCGGGCGACTAGGTTCGAGGCATGCCCGACCTCGCCGCGATCGTCATCCACTGCCGCGACCCCTACCTGCTCGCCCCGTTCTGGAGTGCGGTCACCGGGCTGCCGGTGGTCGAGGCGGACCGGGTGAAGCTCGCCGAGGGGACGCTCGCGCCGACGGAGGCGGTGCTGCTGCGCGACCCGCACGGGCGGCGTCCGGACCTGTGGATCAGCCCGGCCGAGACGCTGCCGGAGCCCGGCCGGATCCACCTGGACCTGGTCGGCGACGCCGAGGAGCGGGCCGCGGTGCTGGAGGCCGGCGCGACGGTCGTGCGGGAGCTGCCGCGCTGGACCGTGCTGGCCGACCCGGAGGGCAACGAGTTCTGCCTGCTCCCGCCGAACGAGGCGCACGACGCGTCGCCGCCCGGGCACTGAGCGGGCTCAGTCGGCCAGTTCCTCGAGGTTGAGCCGCCCCCTGGCGAACGCGTCCACCCGGCCCCAGCGACCAGGGATGTCCAGCACCTCGATCCGTCCCATGCCCACCGGCAGCCGCGGGTCGACGGCCAGGTGCTGCTCGTGCGGCTCCAGCCCGAGCATGGTGCGCAGCAGCAGCAGCGGCGCACCGGTGGACCAGGCCTGCGGGCTGCACGCGGTCGGGTACTCCACCGGGAACTTGGTCAGCTCGCGCTGGTAGCCGCCGAACGCCTCCGGCAGCCGGCCGTCGAAGTAGGTGGCCGCGTCGAGGATGCCGTTGGCGACCGTGGCGGCCTCCTCGGCGAAGCCGTACCGGCGCAGACCCCAGGCGACGAACGAGTTGTCGAACGGCCAGATCGTGCCGTTGTGGTAGCCGATCGGGTTGTAGCGGACCTCGCCCTCGGCCAGCGTCCGCACCCCCCAGCCGGACCAGAGCCGGGGACCGACCAGATGCTCGGCGACCTTCGGCGCCCGCTCGTCGTCCACGATCCCGCTCCACAGCAGGTGGCCCATGTTGGAGCTGAGCACGTCGCACTGACGCCCGTCCGGGTCCAGCGCGAGCGCGTAGAAGCCGCGGTCGGCGACCCACCAGTCGTTGTTGAAGCGCCGCTTCAGCTCCGCCGCCTCGCGTTCCAGCTGATCGGCGTACGCGGGGTCGTCCCAGAACAGCCGGGCCATCCGGGCGGCCCGCATCTTCGCGTCGTACGCGTAGCCCTGCACCTCGCAGGTGGCGCGGGGGAACGGCGGCAGCGTCCCGTCGGCGTACGAGATGGAGTCCCACGAGTCCTTCCAGCACTGGTTCTCCAGGCCGGTGTCGGTGTTGCGCCGCTCGTACCAGATGTAGCCGTTGCCGAGCAGGTCGGCGTAGTCGTCGATCCATTTCAGCGCCGCCCGGCACTCCCGTTCCAGTTCCTTGACCAGCGCGCCGTCGCCGCTCCACCGCTCGTACTCGTCGAGCAGCACCACGAACAGCGGCGTCGCGTCCACCGAGCCGTAGTACGGCGAGTGCGGCTGCTCCTCGAACGCGGCGGTCTCGCCGTACCGCATCTCGTGCAGGATCCGGCCCGGGTCCTCGTCCCGGAAGTCGTCGAACCGGGTGCCCTGGAGCGCGCCGAGGATCCGCAGCGTGGTCTTGGACATCTCCGGCGCGAACGGCAGCACCTGGAGGCAGGTGAGGATGCTGTCCCGGCCGAACATGGTCATGAACCAGGGCAGGCCGGCCGCCGGCAGCGTCTGCCCGCCCAGCGACAGCGGCGAGAAGCGCAGCGCCGCGAGGTCGACGAGGCTCCGCCGGTACGTCGCGGCGAGTTCCTCGTGCTCGCTGTTCAGCTTCGGGGCCCGGCTGATCCACTCCTCCAGGTCGTGCTGGAGCGCGAGCCGCTCGGTGCCGTGCGCGCGCAGTCCCATCCGCAGGTCCCGGCCGCCGGGGCCGATCGCGAACGTCTGCACGTCGATGACGGCGTCCCACTGCTCGTTGGGTTCCAGCCGGATGCTCCAGGCGACGCCGCGCTGGTCGTAGCGGGCCGGCTGGTTGGCGGAGACGAGCGTCTCGCGCCGGAAGTTGCCGCGCCGGTAGCCCAGGCGCAGCCGGTCCGACTCGGCCTCGGCGTAGTGTTCGCCCTTCTTGTTCAGGATCTCGTCCTTGACCTGGAACAGGTCGGCGAAGTCGGACCCGGCGTCCATCCGGATCTCCAGGTCGACGGCCTTCTCGTCGTGGTTGAGGATGGTCAGCGTCTCGCGGAAGCTGCCCCCGACCGCCCGCTCCCGGATCACCGACAGCTTCGCGTCGACGTAGTGCGTGGCCATGCCGGGCACCAGGAAGAACCGGGCCTCGTAGTACTGGAGGTCGTCGTAGGACAGCGCGTTGAGCCGCTCGCCGTTGACGGTGAGCACCCACTTCGACAGGTACCGCGTGTCGAGCGAGAACAGGCCCGTCGGCTCGCTCGGGGTGGCCTCGATGTCGCCGGTGTCCTCGCACACCACGAACGTGTTGCCGTCCAGGATCCGGACGGTGTTGCCGCTGCCGGGCATCAGGCACCCCTCCCGCTGAACGTGTGGTGTGGTCCCCGGGAGTCCGGCGGGCCGGGGAAGACCCGCTCGACCTGCAACACGAGCCGCAGGTCGCCGACGACAGTCATGTCGCCGCGCAGCAGCGCCGCGATGGCGTTCTCCTCACCGCCGACCAGCTCGGCGAACAGGCGCGGCTCGGTGCCCACCACCGTGTCCGCCTCGCCGTCCTCCTGCCGGACCCGCAGCTTGCCGTGATCGATCTCCAGCAGCCAGTGCGTGGTGTGCGGACCCTCGTGCAGGTCGAACCGGAGCGTTCCGGATGTCTTGACCAGCAGCGGCTCGAACCCCCGCCGGTCCAGGTCCTCGAAGAATCTCGTGGTCATGTCCACCATCCGGGCGACTCCTCCCGCGATCCGCGGTCTCCCTGTCCGAGGCTTCGTGTCCCCACCCGTTCCGCGGCCAACCTCGCCCGAACCGGGTGAACGCCGCGCCACCGCGCGCACGCGCGACGCCGGCCCCCGAACCGGGAGCCGGCGTCTTCGCGGCGGACAGGTCTAGTTGTTGGGGTCGTCGGCGCTGATGTCCGCGAGCACCGACTGGGGTTCCCGCTCCACCGCCAGGTCACCCATCGAGATCAGGCCGATCAGCCGGCCGTCGTCGACCACCGGGAGGCGGCGGACCGCGTACGTGCGCATCAGGTCGGCGGCGGCCACCGCGTCGTCGTACTGGCTCACCGTCACCACGTCCTTGCTGGTGATCTGGTTGAGCCGGGTGGTGGTGGGGTCCATGTTCTCGGCCACGCCCCGCACCGTGATGTCCCGGTCCGTCACGATGCCGACCACGTTGTCGCCGTCGGTCACCACCACGTCGCCGATGGCGCTGTCGCGCATCTCCTGCGCTGCGGCGATGAGCGTGTCGTTGCCGTCCATCGTCACCAACCGGGTCGTCATGAACTCTCCGACCGTTGTCATGGTGCTTCCCCTCTCGGTGTCGGCACGGCCGTCTACCCGCCGCCGCAGGCGGGGTAACGCCCGCGTCACCGCCGGGGGCGCAGGCGCCGGCGCAGGTCGTAGGAGCCGTTGCTGGACAGCCCGTAGAAGACCGGCAGCAGCAGGAGCACCACGAGCGCCGCCGGGATGCTCAGCAGCACGCCCACCAGACCGGCGATCGCGTACGCGAGCACGCCGAGCAGCGCCCGGACGCGTTCGGCCTCGAAGAACCGGGCGGTGACGTGCGGTTCCAGCAGTTCCCGGTGCCGGCTCAGGTAGTGGTAGAGCCACAGCCAGGTCATCGACAGGAGCACGCCGACGAGCGCGTACGCGGACACCGCGACCCGCTCGTCGGCGACGTCGCCCTCCTCGACGGCGCGGGAGACGAGCCCGGTGACGAACGGCAGCAGCGCCACGCTGAACAGCACGCCGAGGTTCGCCCAGTGCAGTCCCCGGTCGGCGCAGCGGACCCGGTGGAACGTCCCCTTGTGGTTCAGCCAGTTGACCGCCACGTACAGGTACGACGTGACGTAGGCGAGGTAGACCGGCCACTGGTCGCGCAGCGCGCGCAGCATCCCGCCCGGCGCCGTCTCGGGCACCCGCAGGTCGAGCACCAGCAGCGTGATGACGATGGCGAAGACCGCGTCGCTGAACCCGATCGCCCGGACCGTGTCCGAGCGCATCCCGTCGGTCGCGGCGTCCCCGGTGTCCCCTCCGGCCGTCATCGGCACCCCCGCCCTGCCGGCGCGGGGCGGCCGGCGACCCGGCGGGCATACCCGCTGTGCGGGCGTCCGTGCCGGGTGGCAGGGCACGGACGCCCGGCGGGTCAGCGCTCGGCGGCGACCAGCTCGGCGAGCTGCACGGCGTTGAGCGCCGCGCCCTTGCGCAGGTTGTCGTTGGCGCAGAACAGCGCGAGCCCGTGCTCGACGGTCTCGTCGGCGCGGATCCGGCCGACGTACGTCGGGTCCTGGCCGGCCGCCTCCAGCGGGGTCGGCACGTCGCGCAGCGCCACGCCGGGCGCGCCGTCGAGCAGCTCACGGGCCCGGGCCGGGTCGATCGGCCGGGCGAACCGGGCGTTGATCTGCAGCGAGTGGCCGGTGAAGACCGGGACGCGCACGCAGGTGCCGGAGACCTTCAGTCCGGGGATCTCCAGGATCTTGCGGCTCTCGTTGCGCAGCTTCTGCTCCTCGTCGGTCTCGAACGAGCCGTCGTCGACGATCGAGCCGGCGAGCGGGAGCACGTTGAAGGCGATCGGGCGGGCGAACGAGCGCGGCGCCGGGAACTCCACCGCACCGCCGTCGAAGGCGAGCCCGGCCGCGTCCTCGGCCACCTTGCGGACCTGCTCGTCCAGTTCCGCCACGCCGGCCAGGCCGGCGCCGGAGACCGCCTGGTAGGTGGCGACGACGAGGCTGACCAGCCCCGCCTCGTCGTGCAGCGGGCGCAGCACCGGCATGGCGGCCATCGTGGTGCAGTTCGGGTTGGCCACGATGCCCTTCGGGCGGTCCGTGATCGCGTGCGGGTTGACCTCGGCCACCACCAGCGGCACCTGCGGGTCCATCCGGAACGCCGAGGAGTTGTCGATGACCACGGCGCCGGCCTCGGCGACCCGCGGAGCCAGCTCCTTCGCGGTGCCCTTACCCGCCGAGAAGAGCACGATGTCCAGGCCGCGGTAGTCCGCGGTGGCCGCGTCCTCCACGGTGACCTCGCCGTCGCGCCAGGGCAGCGTGCGCCCGGCCGACCGGGCCGAGGCGAACAGGCGCACCTGCTCCGCCGGGAACTCGCGCTCCGCCAGCACCTGCCGCATGACGCCACCGACCTGGCCGGTGGCTCCCACAATGCCGATCCTCATGCCCGCGAGGCTACCCAGCCGGGCGGTACGGGTGGGAAACGTTTCCCACCGCGCGGATGCGGGGCGACGGGAATCACAGGCCCGCCGCCCCGTCCGTCACGTGTGGTCGACCACCTCGCCGAGACCGCTGGCGACCAGCTCGTCCCGGATAACCGCCGCGTCCCCCTCGATCACCATGGTCAGCGACTCGGGGTGCAGGTAGGTCGACGCGGCGGCGGAGACGTCCTCGACGGTCGCCGCGAGCAGTTGCTCCCGCAGCCGCGCGTGGTAGTCGTCCGGCAGGTCGTGCACGACGAGCGTGGTCAGGGCCGCGGCGATCGCCCGCGGGCTCTGCAACTCGACCGAGAGCTGCCCGGCCCGCCAGGAACGCGCCACCTCCAGCTCGTCCTCGGTGACGCCGGTGAGCCGGGTACGCGAGATCTCGCCCACCGACTCGACGAGCGCCGGCGCGGTCACCGCCGTCTGCACGCCGGAGCTGACCGCGAACCGGCCGAACCGCCGGGACGAGGCGAAGTCGCCGCGGATCCCGTACGTGTAGCCACGCACCTCGCGGATCAGGTGGTTGAGCCGGGACGTGAACGCGCCGCCGAGCACGGTGCCGGCGAGCGTCATCGGCACGTGGTCCGGGTGGGCGCGGTGCGGGGACGGGTGGCCCAGCCGCAGCGTCGACTGCACCGAGCCGGGCCGGTCGACCAGGATGATCCGGCGCTGCCCGGCCAGCGGCACGTCGATCGGGCCGCCGCGTTCCACCGGGCCGCCGCCGGCGCCGGCGAACGCCGTCGCGGCGAGCGCGTCCAGGTCGATCCGCTCCAGGTCACCGGCGACGATCAGGGTGCCGGGGCGGATGAACCACTCGGAGTGGAAGACGGTGACGTCGTCCACCTCCAGCGCGGCCACGCTGTCCGGGTCGCCGTAGAGCGGGCGGCCCCACCGGTGCTGCGCGCCGAACAGCTCGGCCCGCAGCACCGCGTCGGCGCGCGGGCCGGGGTTGGCCCAGTCCATCCGCAGCGCTGTCGCCTCGTCGTCGCGGACCCGCCGCACGTCGGCCGGGTCGAGCCGGGGCGTACGGACCGCCTCGGCCAGCAGCTCCACGGCGGCGGTCAGCCGGTCCACCGGCACCTGCACGCTCACCTGGAACGAGTCCCAGTCCAGCCCGGTCGACAGCTCGGTGCCGAGCGCCTCGATGGCCAGCGCGTACGCGGTGGCGTCCCGCTGCGCGGTGCCCTCCTCCAGCGCCTTCGCCAGCACCGCGCCGAGGCCCTCCTTGCCGACCGGCTCCCGGCCCGCGCCGCCGTCGAGCAGCAGCAGCGCGACGGCGAGGTTCTGCCCGGGCAGGTGGGCGGCGACCACCTGACCGCCGGCCACCGTCCGCCGGACCACCTGCGGGAACCGGTAGGCGCGGGCGGCGCCGGGGCCGGGACGGGTGGCGATCAGCGACATCACTTCTCCTCGGGCAGGTAGGACAGGATCACCCGGTCGTCGGCGCCGAGCAGTTCGGCGGCCTGCTCGGCGATCTGCTCCGCGGTCACCGCGAGCCAGGCCGGCAGCCGGTCGGCCGCGCGGGCCGGGTCGCCGAACTGGGTGGCGTACCGGCCGAGCGTGTCCGCCCGCCCGTCCACGGTGGACATCTGCCGCCACCACATGGTGCTCAGCAGGGCCTTGGCGCGATCCAGCTCGGCGGCGGTCACCGGCACTGTGGCCAGCTCGTCGACCACGTCGGCGAGCCCGTCGCGCAGCCGCTCGGCGCTCACCCCGGGGCGGGCCGTGGCGGTGGCGATCAGCGGGGCGGGCGCGTGCGCCAGGTCCACCCCGTACGCGCCGACCAGGTCCGGCTGGGCGATCCGCTCACCGTCGGCGAGCCGCTGGTACAGGCGGCTGCCCCGGCCGCTGCCGAGCACCGTGGCCAGCACCGTCGTCACGTCGTACCCCGGGGTGCCGAACGGGTGGGTGCGGTGCGCGACGTAGACGCGGGGGGCGGGCACGTCGGCGGTGACCGTCTCCACCGCCGGGCGGCCGGTGGCGGGCACCGTGCGGCCGTCCGGCGCGGCCGGGATGTCGGCCCGCGCGGCCAGGCCGCCGAAGTACTTGTCGGCGAGCCCGAACACCTCGGCGGCGGTGGTGTCGCCGACGACGGTGAGAACCGCGTTGTTCGGCGCGTAGTAGGTGCTGTGGAACTCCTGGAAGGTGGCCAGGTCGGCGGCGTTCAGGTCGGCCATCGACCCGATCGTCGCGTGGTGGTACGGGTGGCCCGGCGGGTAGAGCAGCGGCAGCAGGCGCAGCCAGGCGTCGCCGTACGGCACGTTCTCGTAGCGCTGGCGGCGCTCGTTCTTCACCACGTCACGCTGGTTGTCCAGCGTCTCCTGGGTCAGCGCCGGCACCAGCCCGCCCATCCGGTCGGCCTCCAGCCAGAGCGCCAGTTCCAGGTGCTCGGCCGGGACCGTCTCGAAGTAGTTGGTCCGGTCCGGGTTGGTGGTCGCGTTGAGCGAGCCGCCCGCGCCCTGGATCAGCTTCATGTGCTCGGTCTTCGCCACGTTCACCGAGCCCTCGAACATGAGGTGCTCGAAGAGGTGGGCGAAGCCGGTCTGTCCCGCCGGTTCGTGGCGTGAGCCCACGTCGTACCAGAGGTTGACCGCCACGGCCGGGGCGGTGCGGTCCTCGCTCACCACCACGCGCAGGCCGTTGTCCAGTCGGGTCGTCTCGATCGGCCAGGGGAAACCGCTGTCGGGCATGAGACGACGCTATCCGATCTCGGCGGCGGAAAGGTGACACGCGCGCCGGAGCATCGTCGGTG
Source organism: Micromonospora sp. AB353 (assembly GCF_049538395.1). Lineage (NCBI taxonomy): Bacteria > Bacillati > Actinomycetota > Actinomycetes > Micromonosporales > Micromonosporaceae > Micromonospora > Micromonospora sp. AB353. The sequence continues at coordinate 23,229 of NZ_JBMVFV010000013.1, forward strand.
CGCGCCGGGGTACCCGTGCGGGCATGGCCGCCACCAGACCCTCCGCCGTCGATCGCGCCGCCGCCGCGCTGGCCCGGCTCCGGCACGCCCGGCTGCTGCATTCGGCCGGGCGGACGTTCGCCGGCGAGACCCGGATCTGGGGTACGCCGGGACCGCCGACCGGGGTGCCGCTGCTCGACCTGCCGGGCCGGTGGCCGGCCACGATCCGCCTGTCCAAGGGCGTGCCGACGCCGGGTGCCTGGCCGGACGTGCTGGGCGTGGCGGTACGGCTGCACCGCGATCCGGAGCCGCCGGTGGACCTGCTGTGGAGTTCCAGCGGCGCCGCGCCGGTGCTGCGGAACCTGCCGCTGCCCCGGCGGCGCTTCACCGGGACGTACACGTCGATCATGCCGTTCCGGGCCGGCGGGCGGCGGCTGTTCCTGGCCGTGCTGGCCGACCCGGAGTCACCCGGCCTGGGACGCGGCCTGGCCGGGGCGGGCGCGGCGGTCGCGGCCGACGAGCCCCGGCTGGTGCTGGCGGTGGCCTCGGCGGTGGGCCGGTGGCGGCCGTTCGGCGAGGTACGCCTCGACGACGAGCGCGGCGCCGCCGAGGACGCCGCGCTCGCGTTCGACCCGATCGGCAACGTGCCGCCGGGGTTGCGCCTGGCCGGCCCGCTGGCCCGGCTGCGGGACGACAGTTACCGGGGTTCCCGCCGGGCCCGGGGCGCCGGGCTCAGTCGGGCGGCTCGACGGGGGTGACGGTCTGCTCGGAGGTGCGGTGCTCCAGCACCGTGTCGGGGGCGGCGTTCTGGTCCGCCTCGCGGATGTCGGACTCGGTGAGGATCGCGTCGGCCTGCGCCTGGGCGTCGTCGCTGCCCGCCGCCGCCTCCTCCGGCAGCAGATGCGCTCGGGACTCGATCCGTTCCTGGTCGCTCGGGTCGTGGCTCGTGGTCATGCCGATCACTTACCCCGCGTTCCGCACTTCGGAACGAGCGCGGGCTTTCCGCCGCGCGTCGGGTACGCTGGCCGACGTGACGCGGTCGTATCGATGGTTTAGGCAGCCGGCTGGAGGAGCCGGTGACTCGACCATGAGCTGACGTCACCACCTCTTCGAGCCGGCGGGCAGGGATCGATTTCCCTGCCCTTTCGTATGCGAGCAGCCGGCTCGATCCCCCGGACCCGGCACGGGGGCACGGTCGGCGGAAGGAATCCCCACCGTGACCACGTCCCAGGACGCCCATCGGGTCATCGACCAGCGCATCGACCGTGTGGTGCCGCTGACCACCCCGGCCCTGCTGCACCACCACCTGCCGCTCGAGACTCCGCTGGCCGAGGCCGTCGTGGCGGGCCGCCGTGCCGTCGGCCGGGTGCTGGACCGCGCCGACGACCGGCTGCTCGTCGTCGTCGGCCCCTGCTCCGTGCACGACCCGGCCGCCGCCCTGGAGTACGCGGGCCGGCTGCGCGAGGCCGCCGCCCGGGTCGCCGACGACCTGCTCGTGGTGATGCGTGTCTACTTCGAGAAGCCGCGCTCGACGGTGGGCTGGAAGGGCCTGATCAACGACCCGGCGCTGGACGGCTCCGGCGACGTGAACACCGGTCTGCGTACCGCGCGGGCGCTCCTGCTCGACGTGCTGCGGCTGGGTCTGCCGGTGGGCTGTGAGTTCCTCGACCCGATCACCCCGCAGTACATCGCGGACACGGTGGCCTGGGGCGCGATCGGCGCCCGGACGGTGGAGAGCCAGGTGCACCGGCAGCTCGCCTCCGGGCTGTCCATGCCGATCGGCATGAAGAACCGCCCGGACGGCAGCATCGCCACCGCCGTGGACGCGATCCGGGCGGCCGGCGTGCCGCACGTGTTCCCCGGCATCGACGTCTCCGGCACCCCGGCGATCATGCACACCCGGGGCAACGCGGACGGGCACCTGGTGCTGCGCGGCGGGGGCGGCCGGCCGAACTACGACGCGGAGTCGGTGGCCGGGGCGCTGGAGCTGCTGCGGGCCGCGGGCCTGCCGGAGCGGGTGGTGGTCGACGCCAGCCACGCCAACAGCGGCAAGGACCACCGCAACCAGCCGCTGGTCGCCGCCGACGTGGCCGCACAGCTCGCCGCCGGTCAGCGCGGAATCGCCGGCATCATGCTGGAGAGCTTCCTGGTGCCGGGCCGGCAGGACCTCGACCCGACCCGGGAGCTGGCGTACGGCCAGTCGGTCACCGACGCCTGCATCGGCTGGGACACCACTGCCGAGGTCCTGGAACACCTGGCCCAGGCCGTGCGGGCCCGCCGGGCCACGCTTCCGGCCCGGGCCTGAGCGGGGTTGGGGCGAGTTTGACCGGTTCGGTGCCGGGTAGGTGGTCGGCGTGACCGATGACGCGCCCGTGACCGAGCAGCCCGACACACGGCCGCTCGACGACCTGCTCGACGACATCTACCACGGCCAGGAGCGGATCACCCAGGCGGACATCTACCGCCGGGCGGTGGCCGCCGAGCTCCCCGCGGAGCTGCTCACCCGGATCGCCGCGCTCCCCCAGGGCGAGTACGCGGCGGACGAGGCGGCCGATCTGCTGGGCGGCACGGTCGCCTGAGCCCCCGCCGACGAGAGGACGCGAGATGACCCACCACGACCGCGAGCACGAGCACCTGGCGGCGCTCGGCCAGCCCCCGGAGGGCGTCGACACGCTGCCGGAGCCGGACTTCGCCAACGAGCACGACCGCACCGCCGTGGACCGGGACGTCGTCACCGGCGAGGACGAGGACGAGCGGGAGCCGGAGGCGTCGCGCGGCTGGGCCGGCGAGGACCACGGCACCACCCCCACCTGACGGTGGGAGACACGGAAAGGGGGCCGGCGCGTGCCGGCCCCCTTTCGTGTCCGCTTGTCTCACGCCTCGTGGCGACCGCCCTCGGCCGCCTGCTGGGCGACCGCGTACCCCATCTGGAGGAAGTCGGAGGCGGCCACCGCGGTCAGCGCGGTGGCGACCAGGCGGGTCAGCCGGGGCGCCAGCACCAGGCCGCCAGTGAGCCCGGTGGCGACCCAGACCGCCAGGCAGAACGGGCAGCTCACCAGCTCGCCGAGCGCGTGCCGGGTGGGGCTGCCCTCGTCGCGGACCTGCTCCATCACCTCGCCGCTGCCGATCGGGTGGTCGTAGCGGGTGAACGGCGCCCGCAGCGGACTGGTGATCGCGTCCTTGGACAGCAGCCGGCTGAGCTTGTGCGTGGCGATCGAGAGCAGCACCACGTCCGCCGGTGTGGGCCGCTCGGGCACCGGCCGGCCGGTCGCCCGGACCAGGCCGACGAGCGCGGCTGTCACACCCGCGTACGTGCCCATCGCCTTCAGGTAGCCCTCCAGCGGCCGGTGCTCGTGCGGCGCGTACGCCTGGCGCAGGCGCGCCACCTTCTGCTTCAGGCCACTCCCGGTCAACCCGGCCTCCTCGTGCTCGTCGTGCGGGCCGGGCTCAGCCGGCGGTCAGGTTGTCGGCCACCTCGCGGTCGAGGTTGGCCAGGATCTCGTCGGCCAGGTCGTGGTCCGGCCCGGCCAGGTCCAGCCGTACCCGGGCACCGCCCGCGCCGGCCGGCTCCACGTCGATCTCGGCGGACCAGTCCGCGGCGCTCCACCGGGCCCGCATGTCGTCGGCGTCGACGACCTCCACCCGGCAGGTGCCGGAGGTGCGCAGCCGCTCGGGCAGCCAGGCCGAGGAGCGGTCCGGATCAGTGGCGGTGTTGAACACCACCTCCGGCGGCGCGGACATGCCGCGCTCGGCGTGGCTGGCCATCAGGCGTCCCGCAGCCGGCTCGGGTCGACCTCCCGGCCGGGGTGCCGGGCCAGGTACTCCGTCTCCAGTTCGGCGGTGCGCCGCAGGTGGTTGGCGAGCGCCGAGTCGGTGGCGTGGCGCAGCGTGTCCAGCCGGGTGCGGTGCAGGCTCTGCATCTCCCGGACGAGGTCCTCGTCGCCCAGTTCCACCGGGTCCACCCCGAGCTGATCGCCGTCGACGGTGCGGGCGTGATCGCCGTCCCACTCCGCGACCCGCTGTTCCGGGCTCGCGTCCCGGCGTACCGATTCGGTCATCGTCGCCCCCTCGTCTCGTTCGGGTTGGCACCTGTTCGGATGCCCAGCGGGCGTGCCACCAAACCACCGCCCGGACTACGACGCCGTGTCGGAGAAGCCCGGCGGCCCCGGTACTCTCGTGGGCATGAATCGGCTCTGGACACCGGCGTGGATCGTCCGCCACGTGGCCATGGTCGTGCTGGTGGCGGGTTGCCTCGGGATGGGCTGGTGGCAGGTCACCCGCGCCGCCGGGGGGAACGCGATCAGCTTCGGTTACGCGATCGAGTGGCCGGTGTTCGCCGGTTTCGTGATCTTCGTCTGGTGGCGTGAGGTCCGCCAGGCGCTGCGTGCGACGCCGCCGGGCGACGCGCAGCAGACGGCCGATCCGGCGCCGTCGGCGGCCGCCGGCACCGAGCCGGTCGCCACCACCCCCGCGGTACGCCGGCCGGTGCGCGTCGTGCGGGTGCCCGCCGCCCCGGCCGACGGGGCGGACGACGCCGAGCTGGCCGCGTACAACAGCTACCTATCCTGGTTGAACGCCAATCCGGGCGCCCGGCCCGGCGACTATCCCGGCTGAGGCCGGTGCGGAAGGACGGACGACGGTGGGCGGAGCCTTTACCCGGTACCGCGTGATCGCCTGGATCGTGGGCGTGGCGCTCGTGGTGCTGGTCCTGATCGGCATGCCGCTGAAGTACGGCTTCGACAACCCGAGCGTGGTGGGTGTGGTCGGCGTGGCGCACGGCTGGCTGTACATGCTCTATCTGGCGCTCACGTTCGACCTGTCGCGCCGGGCGAACTGGCCGCTGAAGCGGATGCTGCTGGTGATGCTCGCCGGCACCGTGCCGTTCGTCTCGTTCTACGCCGAGCGGCGGGTGAGCCACTGGGTGGCCGCCGAGGCCCGGCCGCGTACGCCGGAGCCGGTCGCGGGCTGACCGCCGGTCACCGGGCCGGCCGCCACGGCTCGGCCGCCGGCGGGTCGGCCCAGCCGCCCAGTCGCGCCGCCTCCCGGGCCCGCCCCAGCGCGCGGGCGACCTGGCCGAACTGCCGCTCGTCGTCGCTGCTGAACAGCAGTACCTCGGTGCCCCGGACCCGGCCCCACAGCTCGTGCGCCGGGGGCCGCACGCGGTCGCCGACCAGCACGAGCAGCATCGGCACCAGCCCGACGGCGCCGAGCAGGAGGTACGCCCCGGCGGTGAGCCGGTGCAGGCCGCCGGTGAAGCCGAGCAGCAGGCCGACCGCGGCGATCATCGCGGCGGACACGGCGACGGCGCGGATCGCGAGCCGGTCGTGCGGCCCCCGGTCGATCCGGAGCTGGGTGATCTCGGCCACCGGCCAGGTGTTGCGGCCGACGGTGAAGCGCTCGGCGGTGACGACGATGCCGGGCCGGGCGTAGAGCAGCCTGGGTCCGGCCGGTCGCGGCGCGCGGGGCGGCTGGGTGGCGGAGCGGTCGGTCTGCACGGCGGCCTCCCGGGAGCAGGGATCCCGTGGTGGGATTTCCCGTCCGGGCTTCATTGTGTTTGCCTCGCGCCACCTGACCTCGGGGTTTCGGCTGTCGCGGGATCACCGGCCCGGCCGCGCCGGCCGGAAACAGAGAACGATTTCCGTCTTTGTCATGACTTCGCCTGGCGTGGCCTGGCGACATCCGCCCAGAACGACGAATCGGGCGAGTCGCCTCATCCACCCACCGGCTCCCCCTCATCACTTTCCGCCACTTTGCCAACTTTCGCCCCTGCTTGAACTCCCGGCTACTGCGATCACGGGTTAGGTTGTCCAGGTCGGCCCGGTCGACAGCCGTCCACCCGGACGGCCCCGGGCCGGTGTCGCCGGGTCGCGAACGCGCCCGGCGACCGGTGGGAGAGGAGCTTTCCGCTCTTGTCGTCCTTACGGATGCTGCTCCGCTCGCTGGCGGTGGCCGGCCTCTCGGCCGCGTTGCTCGCCCCGGCGCAGGTGGCCCGGGCCGAGCCGACCCCCGCCGAGCTGACGAAGCAGATCGAGAAGTCCTCGACTGAGCTGGAGCGAATCGTCGAGTCCTACAACAAGCTCAACGAGGACATCAAGGCCAACAAGGCCACCGCGGCCACGTTGGAGGCCCGGATCGGGCCGCTGCAGGAACAGGCCGAACGCAGCCGCGCCGACGTGGGCGTACTGGCCGCGACGGCGTACAAGACCGGTGGCATGCGCACCGCGGCGGCCCTGCTGGACCCGGGCGGCCAGGCCACCCTGCCGGAGCGGCTGGGCACGCTCGACCAGCTCACCCGCCAGCGGCAGCGCACCATCAACAGCTTCACCGCCGACCAGAAGCGGCTGATCGACCAGAAGACCGCGCTGGACGTCACGCTCGCCCGGGAGGCGGCGCAGGCCAAGCAGCTCAAGTCCGCGAAGACGCGGATCGAGGCGGACCTGTCCGACCTCTACGAGATGCGGCGCAAGGCGTACGGGCGGGCCACGGAGGCACCCGGCAGCCCCAGCTCGGCGGGCAAGCCGCCGGCCGTCTCCGGCGACGCCGGCACGGCGGTGCGGTACGCCTACGGCGCGGTCGGCAAGCCCTACGGCTACGCCCAGGACGGCCCCGGCAGCTACGACTGCTCCGGTCTGACGCTCGCCGCCTGGCGGGCCGCCGGGAAGTCGCTGCCGCACAGCGCGGCGCAGCAGTGGGGGGCCACCACGCGGATCAGCCGCAGCCAGCTGCAACCGGGTGACCTGGTGTTCTACTCCGGGCTCGGGCACGTGGCGCTCTACGTCGGCAACGGCCAGATCATCGACGCGCCCAGCGCCGGACGCAACGTCAGCAAGCGCGGCATGAACATCATGACGATCGCCGGCTACGGCCGGGTCTGAGCACCACGAACACGGCGAACGGCCGGCGTCCCCCTGTCGGACGCCGGCCGTTCGCCGTTCATTGTTACCAGGTCAGGCCGCCTGGAGCCCTTCCGCGCGAGCCAGCTCACGCAGCCGGCCGAGAGCCTGGATCTCCAGCTGGCGGATGCGCTCGCGGGAGAGCGAGAACCGCGACGCGACCTCGGTCAGCGAGTGCTCGCGTCCGTCCTCCAGGCCGTACCGGGCCCGCATGATGCCTGCGGAACGGTCGTCGAGGTGGTTGAGCAGGCCCTCGATCCGCTGCCGCTCCAGGCCGGTGAGCACGATCTCCTCCGGCGACGGCGCGTCGCTGTCGGCGACCAGGTCACCGAGGTTGGTGTCGCCGTCGTCGCCCACCGGGGTGTCCAGCGAGACGGTGTCCTGCGACCAGCGGACCAGCTCGTTCACCCGCTCGACGGTGACGCCGAGCGCGGTCGCGATCTGCTCCGGCTCCGGGTCGCTGCCCAGCTCTCGGGTGAGCTGCCGGGCCACGTTGCGCATCCGGTTGACGTCCTCGACCAGGTGCACGGGCAGCCGTACGGTCCGCTCCTGCTGGGCGATCGCCCGGCTGATGGCCTGACGGATCCACCAGGTCGCGTAGGTGGAGAACTTGAATCCGCGCTCGTAGTCGAACTTCTCGACCGCCCGGACCAGGCCGGTGTTGCCCTCCTGGATCAGGTCCAGCATGGGCATCCCGGAGCGCACGTAGCGCCGGGCGATCGACACGACCAGTCGCAGGTTCGCGCGGATGAACAGGTCCTTCGCGCGCTCACCCTCGACGACCAGCCGCTCCAGGTCCTCCCGGTCGGCGCCCTCGGGGATCCGGTCCTCGTCGAGCAGGTGCTCGGCGTAGAGGCCGGCCTCGATCGCCTTGGAGAGGTCGACCTCCCGGGCGGCGTCGAGCAGCGGCGTCCGGGAGATCTCGTGCAGGTAGACGCCGACCAGGTCCCGCTCCTCGGCGACCTCGTCGGTACGCATGCCGATGTTCTTGTCCACGATTGCCACGGTCCCCTCGCTCGCGCCGGTTGCCCGGTTCCTTGCCATCCCCACGTTCATCAGCCCTCCCCGTAACCTCCGCTGTGCCCGTAGGTGCTGACACCTACACAACAGATGTGACGCGTCGGGGATTCCATGTCGTGAGTCGAAACTGTCACGAATGCCTGAGTAGTAGCTGAGAGCCCGGTCCATGTTTCCTGTTACCGGCCCGGTTCGGGCGGCTCGCGGGCGCCGTTTTCGGCACACACCCGAGCTGCGAAATCGCCGGTCGCCCATGGAATGGCACCATTGCCTGTTCCATGAACACAGCGAGCCGCGTCACCGAGTCGTTGCGATCCTGGTCACTGCGAGATACGCGCCTGCGGACCGGTCGGTTCAGCCATGCTCAAGGATTACCCTCCGCCTCGTTGAACAATCCGTGCGGGAGGAGTCGTCCCCCTCCCGCACGTGATACGCGTCGCACCCGCCGGGCGGATGCGCCGGGCGGGTGGATCGGGCGGACGGGGCGGGACGCACCGGGACGGGCCGGGCTCGCGGCGAGGGGCCGGCGACGGTCAGGAGGCGAGCAGGGCGAGCGCGCCGCGTACCTGGTGGGCGGAGCGGGCCAGCGCGGCCCGGGCGGCGGGCACCTCGGCGCCGGACACCAGCGCCACCAGCGCGGTCTTGAGGTCGCCGTCGGCCTCCCGCAGGGCGACCCGGCACACCTCCTCGGCGCAGCCGGTGGCCTCCACCAGAATCGAGATCATGCGGCCGCGCAGTTTGGCGTTCGTCGCCACCATGTCGATCATGAGGTTCGAGTAGACCCGGCCCAGACGCACCATCACGGCCGTGGAGAACGTGTTGAGCACCAGCTTCTGCGCCGTGCCGGCCTTCATCCGGGTCGACCCGGTGACCACCTCCGGGCCGGTGTCCACCCCGATGAAGACGTCCACCGACGCGGCGGCCTCGGCCTCCGGATTCGCGCAGAGCAGCACCGTACCGGCCCCCTGCGCCCGGGACGCGGCGAGCGCCCCGAGGACGTACGGGGTGCGCCCGCTGGCCGCGAGGCCCACCACGAGGTCGCCGGGGCGTACGCACTCGGCGGCGTCGGCGGCGCCACCGCGCTCGTCGTCCTCGGCGTCCTCGACGGCGCGCCACATCGCCTCCGGGCCGCCCGCGAGGTGCGAGCAGAACCAGTGCCGCGGCGAGTTGAACGTGGGCGCCAGCTCGGCGGCGTCGAGCACACCGAGGCGACCGGAGGTGCCGGCGCCGAAGTAGTGCACGCGGTGCCCGTCACGCAGCGCGGCCACGGCCAGGTCGACCGTCTCGGCGATCTCGTCCAGCACCGCGGCGACGGCGGCCGGTACGCGCCGGTCCGCCTCGTTGATGACGGTGAGCACGTCCCGGGTGGACATCAGGTCGAGGTCGACGCTGTGCGGGTTGCGCCGCTCGGTCGGCGCGCCGACGCGCACCACCGGCCGTACCGCCGCCACGCCGTCCCGCTCCACCCGACCCGCCGTCATCCCCGCCTCCGCCCGGGACCGACCCGGTGCGACTGGACCGCCTCGGCGGTGGCCTCCAGGGCCTTCTTGGTCCGGGCCCGGCTGCGGGCGGCCACACCGACGAAGAGGCAGTCGACCACTGTGAGCTGGGCCAGCCGGCTCGCTGTCGCGCCGGAGCGGTATGTCGTCTCCCGGGCGGCGGTGGTGAGCACGTGGTCCGCGACCTCGGTGATCGGCGAGCGCGGGAAGTTCGTCAGGGCCACGGTGGTGGCGCCGCGCGCCCGCGCCTGCTCCAGCACCTCGATCACGTCGGAGGTGGTGCCGGTGTGCGAGATGCCGACCGCGACGTCGCCGCGGCCCAGCAGGGCGGCGGAGGTGAGCGCCGTGTGCACGTCCGGGAAGTAGAACGCGATGCGGCCGATGCGGTGCAGCTTCTGCTGGAAGTCGGAGGCGACGAAGCCGCTGGCGCCCGCGCCGTAGACGTCGATCCGGCCGGCCGCGCCGATCGCCTCGACCACCTGCTCGCAGACCGCCGGGTCGAGCTGCTCGGCGGTCTCCTCGACGGCGCGGGCGTCGTTGAACGCGATCGTGGCGATGATCTGGGCGAGGTCCGCGCCCGGCGGGATGTCGCCGCCGACCACCCGCGCGTCCGGCGGCTCGACCCGGCGGGCGGCCTCGGCGGCGAGCCGGATCCGCAGCTGCGGGTAGCCGTCCATGCCGACCGAGCGGCAGAAGCGGATCACCGTCGCCTCGGACGTCTCGGCGGCGGTGGCGAGGTCGGTGATCGTACGCCGGGCCGCGTCCGCCGGATCGGCGACGACCAGCCGGGCCACCCGCTGTTCGGCCGGGGACAGCGAGGGCAGCAGGCCGCTGATGTGGACGATCAGTCCACCGGTCTCGTGACTCGCAGAAATCTTCGGACTCTTCGCCACGGATGAAACTTACTTTCACGAGGCGTGAGCGTCAACCATGACACCGCGTATCGGGAAATTTACTGTCTTCCGTACCCGCCCCCGGGCCAAGGATCCCATTGTCGCAGCCCCACTGCCTCATCCGGTCCGGTCGAGTCACTCCTGCCGCCCGACGTGCCGGTCCGCCGTCGCGCGGCACGGCCTGCCTGGTCGGCCTCGGCCGGGCGGACCGGACGGCGCGCGCGGGTCACCGGTCGGTCGGCACAGCCGTTGGCTAGCGTGTGTCCATGACGGAACGCACGGTGCTGGTGACCGGAGGCACGGGCGGGCTCGGCGGCGCGGTCACCGCCGCCTTCCTCGACGCCGGCTGGCGGGTGGTCGTACCCCAGCGGGAGCCCGGGACGGACGACGGCCCGGTCCGGGTCGTGGCCGACCTGCTGACCCCCGAGGGGGCCGCGCGGGCGGTCGAGGCGGCGACCGCCGAGCCGGCCGCGCCGCTGCGCGCGGTGGTCAACCTCGTCGGCGGGTACGCCGCCGGCGGCCTGGTGCACGAGACCCCGGTCGAGGACTTCGAACGGATGCTGCGGCTCAACCTGCGCCCGACGTACCTGGTCACCCGGGCGGCGCTGCCGCACCTCGTGGCGTCCGGCGACGGCGCGGTGGTCTGCGTCTCCGCCCGGGCGGCGGTCTCGCCGTTCCCCGGCGCCTCCGGCTACGCCACCGCCAAGGCCGCGGTGCGGGCGTTCGCCGAGACGGTGGCGGTCGAGTACCGGCAACGCGGCGTGCGGTGCAACACGGTGCTGCCGAGTGTCATCGACACCCCGGCCAACCGCGCCGCCCAGCCCGACGCCGACCACGGACGCTGGGTGCCGCCGGCCGAGATCGCCACGGTGATCCGCTTCCTGGCCTCCCCCGAGTCCGCGCCCACCAGCGGCGCGAGCATCCCGGTCTACGGACGGGCCTGAACCGGCACCGGCCCGTCCCGCCCGGCGCCACCGGCCGGGCGTCGCGGGCCGGCCGGAGCCGGCCCCGCCGGAGCCGGACCGGGACCGGCGGACGGGTCGTCGGGCAGCCACTCGCTCAGGTGCGCCCGGATCCGGCGGGCCACCTCCTCCGGCGGGCCGTTGCCGTCCACCACCACGAAGCCGCCGTACTCCGGCAGCTCCCGGTAGGCGGCGTCCGCGGCGGTCAGCCACGCCATCGTCTCGTGGTCGGTGCCGCGCCGTTCGATCCGCCGGTACGCCTCGGCGGGGTCGACGGTGAGCAGGAACGTCACCCGGGGCGCCGGGAAGATCCGGTACCCGGCCCGGGCCAGCCGCTCCCACCGCTGCCCGCCGTGCGCCCGGATGCTGGCGTACTGGCAGGCCGACCACCTGTCCATCACCGCGGTCCGGCCGGTCACCAGGCAGCTGAGCAGCGCGAGCGCGATGGCCAGCCAGCGCAGCACCGACTCGACCACGAGCAGGCCGTCGCGCCCGACGAGCCGCTCCGCGTCCGGGCGGCCGAGCCGCTGCGCGATGCGGCCGAGCCAGCGGCGGCCACCGGCGTTGCGGTGGTACGTGGCGGGACGGCCGGCGGCGGTGAGCGCCTGGGCGAGCCGATGGGCCTGAGTGGTCTTACCTGAGCCGTCGATGCCGATCAGGGCGACGGCGCGCAGTCGGGCCCTGCCCCGCCGCGTCCGCAGTGAGCTGGCCACCCTCCCGAGGTTATCCGACCGATGCTCACACCGGCCCGTATGTCGCTTTCCTGCCCTGACGGGCCGATCGCACCGCAACAGGTGTGACCGGAGCGTCCGCCGGGTACGCATCGTGGTCCCACCGCCCAATGACGACGAGGGAGCCGCAGATGGCCGAGCGCGGGGACGAGACCCTGGTGCACACGCTGAAGAAGGTCGCCGCCGTGCTCAAACAGTCCGAGATCCCGTTCGCGCTCGGTGGCAGCTTCGCGGTGTACGCGCACGGCGGCCACTCCAGCGACCACGACGTGGACTTCCTGCTCCGCGAGGCGGACGTGGACCGGGCGCTGGAGGCGCTGGTCGAGGCCGGCTTCACCGCCGAGCGCCCGCCGGAGGACTGGCTGGTCAAGGTCTACGACGAGGACCGGATGGTGGACCTGATCCACCGGCCGGTGGAGACCCCGGTCACCGAGGAGACGTTCGCCGACACGATCGTGCGCCCGGTCGACGCGATCCACATGCCGGTGCTCTCGGCCAGCCAGCTCATGGTGCACAAGCTGCTCAGCTTCTCCCAGCACTACTGCGACTTCGCCCGGGCCCTGCCGCTGGCCCGCTCGCTGCGGGAACAGATCGACTGGGAACGGGTACGGAAGGAGACGCAGCACTCGCCGTACGCCGAGGCGTTCCTGGTGCTGCTCGACCGGCTGGACGTGCTGCCCGGCGGCGCGCCCGGAGGAAGGGAGACCCTGTGACCGGACTGTCCGGCGACGTTCCCCCCGACGAGTACGTCGAGGCGGAGATCCAGAGCATGCTGGCCGAGGACCCGACGGTGGCCGAGCAGGGCATCACCGTGGTGCGGCGGGAGAACGGGCTGGTGCTCTACGGCGAGGTGGAGAGCCCGCACCGGCGGGAGGAGATCCTGCGCCGGGTGGCCGAGCGCTTCCCGGACACGCCCGTGACCAGCGACATCGGGGTGATCCGCACGCAGGCGCCCACCCAGGTCGAGGAGTTGCCGTGAGGGAGGTTCGATGGTGATCCGGATCGCCGCCGTGGGCGACGTGCATCTGGACCAGGACGTGGTGGGCCGGTTCCGTCCGGCGCTGGAGGAGCTGCCCGGCTGCGCCGACGTGCTGCTGCTCGCCGGTGACCTGACCCGGCACGGCACCGAGGCCGAGGCGCGGTGCGTGGCCCAGGAGTTCGGCGACCTCGGCGTACCGGTGATCACCGTGCTCGGCAACCACGACCACCAGTGCGACGAGGTGCCGCAGGTGGTGAAGGTGCTGGAGGACGCCGGGATCACGGTGCTGGAGGGCACCGGCACGGTGGTGGAGACCCCCGGCGGGCGGCTCGGGGTGGCAGGCGTGAAGGGGTTCGGCGGCGGGTTCGCCGGGCGGTGCGCCAGCGACTTCGGCGAGCCGGAGATGAAGGCGTTCGTGCGGACCACGCGGGAGAGCGCCGACGCGCTCACCGACGCGCTGCTCTCGCTGGAGTGCGACGCGCTCGTCGCGCTCACCCACTACTCCCCCGTACCGGACACGCTCGCCGGCGAGCCGCTGGAGATCTACCCGTTCCTCGGCTGCTACCAGCTCGGCCAGGCGATCGACTCCGCCCCCACCGCGCTGGCGCTGCACGGGCACGCCCACCACGGCACCGAGCGCGGCACCACGCCGGGCGGGGTGCGGGTCCGCAACGTGGCCCACCCGGTGATCAAACAGGCGTACAGCGTCTTCCACCTGGGCGGTGATCAGGTCGACTGACCGGGAGGTTTCCGGTATCGGGCGCACGGGTATTCAGCCGACATGGAGCTGATTCTCTGGATTCTCGCAGTCGTACTGGTGGTCGCCGGAATTCTCGCCCTGTTCCGCCGGCAGATCCTCTGGGGCATCGTCCTCATCGTCGTCGGCCTGTTGGTCGGCCCGGGCGGCGTCAGCATCTTCAACACGTAACAGCGGTTCCCGTACCCGCCGGGGTCGCCGGGCCCGGGTGTTCCGTCCTGCCGGATCGGAACGCCCGGGCCGGGTGACCCCGGCTTCTCCGCGTCCGGGTCCGGTGGCGCCCGGGCGTTTGCCGGGCCGGTCGAGCGGAAACATCTCGGTCATGGAGATGTCGCAGAGTGCCGCCCGGCGTACCACCGGCGCCCGCACGTGGTGGGCGCTGCTCGGCTTCGGCGCCGCCACCTTCGCCGCCGCCGCGATCGGCGGGCTGGGTGTCCAGGGCACCTCCGCCGAGTACCAGAGCCTGGAGCAGCCCGCCTGGGCGCCGCCGTCGTGGCTGTTCGGCCCGGTCTGGACCGTGCTCTACGTGCTCATCGCGATCGCCGGCTGGCTGGTCTGGCGCCGGGCCGGGTTCGGCCCCGCGGTCTGGGCGTGGGTGGTGCAGCTCGTGCTGAACGCGATCTGGACCCCGCTGTTCTTCGGCGCCGGGGCGTACGGGCTGGCGTTCGCCGAGATCGTGCTGATGTGGCTGGCGATCGGGGTGACGGTGGCCCTGTTCCGGCGGATCTCCCGGCCGGCCACGCTGCTGATGCTGCCGTACTGGGCCTGGGTGACGTTCGCGTCCGCGCTGAACCTCGCGGTGTGGCGGCTGAACTCCTGACCGGTGCGGGCGCGGGGGCCGCTCGCCTCCGCGCCCGCCGGGTTCAGCAGCGGGGTACGCCCGGGATGTAACCGTCGTACCCGGTGTAGACGTACGCGTCGGAGATGAACCGGCCGGAGCCGATCCGGTCCCAGATCGAGCTGGTGCCGTACGTGCCGGTGACACTGGTGCCGCTGGTCTGGCACTGGATGGTCACCTTCGCCCCGTCGGCCACCGTGCCGACCGAGCTGTAGCCGGTGCCGGGGCCGGAGCGGACCGTCAGCGGGGAGCCGGCCGTGTTGACGGTGCCCTCGCCGGTGTTCGTCCCGCCGCAGCCGTTGTCACTGGTGTAGGTCTTGGTGCCCCAGTAGAGCGCCTGGACGCCGTTGAACTTGATCTTCACAGAGCTACCGTTGAGACGCTGCTCGTAGTGCAGGTGCGGGCCGGTGGAGCCGCCGGTCGTGCCGACGTACCCGATCACCCGGCCGTAGCCGACGGTCTGCCCGACGGAGACGTTGAAGGCGTTCAGGTGGGCGTAGTAGGTGGTGTGGCCGCCGCCGTGGTTGATCCGGACGTACTTGCCGTAGCTGGTGTCGCCGAGGTTGGTGACCACGTCGACGGTGCCGGGCGCGCTGGCGACCACCGGGTCGCCCAGGTCGTCGGTGCGGTTGAAGTCGATCGCGTTGGCCGGGCTGTGGTTGGTCCGGGTCTGACCGGACCAGGACTGGTTGCACGGGAACGGGACCTTGAACGTCGGGGCGGCCATCGCCGGCGCGGCCGGCACGAGGGTCGCTGCCAGGACCGCGGCGCTCGCTCCGAGGGCGAGCCATCGCTTGCGCATCCACTGCCTCCAATGTTGAAAGTCTTCAATATGATGCGGACATCCTGACAGAAAGTTCCGTTCCCGGGAAGATTCGTGGGAGCGCACCCACCACCGGTGGTCAGGGTTTCGGGATTGTTACCGGGCCGTGTCCGGCCAGGGGTGGACCCGACACGATGCAAGCGCTTACATGTGAGGACGACCATCGGACCGGCGCGGGTTCGATCCCCCCACGCGCCGGCAAGGAAGGAGATCGGCATGGCGTTTGCCAGATCGCGCCAGGCGCTCGCGGTCGCCGGCGTCCTGGGGCTGGCGCTCGGCGTCGCCGCCTGCGGCACCGGCAACGACAAGAAGAGCAGCAACGCGGGCTCGGCCGAGTGCGGCGCATACGAGAAGTACGAGGGTCACGACGGCAAGAAGGTGACCATCTACTCCTCGATCCGTGACATCGAGGACGAGCGCCTCCAGCAGTCCTGGAAGCAGTTCGAGGACTGCACCGGCATCGAGATCGACCACGAGGGCTCCGGCGAGTTCGAGGCCCAGCTGCCGGTGCGGGTCGACGGCGGCAACGCCCCCGACCTCGCCTTCATCCCGCAGCCGGGTCTGCTGAAGCGGTTCGTCGACTCGGGCAAGCTCAAGCCGGTCGGCGCCGACACCAAGGCGATGGCCGAGCAGAACTACTCCGCCGACTGGCTGAAGTACAGCACCGTCAACGGCCAGCTCTACGGCGCCCCGCTCGGCTCCAACGTGAAGTCCTTCGTGTGGTACTCGCCGAAGACCTTCAAGGAGAAGGGCTGGACGGTCCCCACCACGTGGGACGACATGATCAAGCTCTCCGACCAGATCGCGGCGAGCGGCACCAAGCCGTGGTGCGCGGGCATCGAGTCCGGTGACGCCACCGGCTGGCCGGCCACCGACTGGATCGAGGACGTGCTGCTGCGCACCGGCGGCCCGGAGGTCTACGACAAGTGGACCACCCACGAGATCCCGTTCAACGACCCGCAGGTGGCTGACGCCCTCAACCGGGCCGGCACCATCCTGAAGAACGAGAAGTACGTCAACGGCGGCTTCGGCGGCGTGAAGAGCATCGCCACCACCTCCTTCCAGGAGGGCGGCACGCCGATCACCGCCGGCAAGTGCGCGCTGCACCGCCAGGCGTCCTTCTACGCCAACCAGTGGCCCGAGGGCACCAAGGTGGCCGAGGACGGCGACGTCTTCGCGTTCTACTTCCCGGCCATCGACCCGTCGAAGGGCAAGCCGGTTCTGGGTGGCGGCGAGTTCGTCGCGGCCTTCGCCGACCGTCCCGAGGTCCAGGCGGTGCAGACCTACCTGGCCTCCGGCGAGTACGCAAACAGCCGCGCCAAGATCGGTGACTGGGTCTCCGCGAACAAGAAGCTGGACCTGAACAACGTCCCGAACCCGGTGGACAAGCTCTCCGTGGGCATCCTCCAGGACGAGAAGACGGTCTTCCGCTTCGACGGCTCGGACCTGATGCCGGCCGCGGTCGGCGCCGGCACCTTCTGGAAGGGCATGGTGGCCTGGATCAACGGCAAGGACACCACCGCCGTCCTGAACGACATCGAGGGCAGCTGGAAGTGATCTAGCAGGTGGCCCGGTCCGCGCACGCGGACCGGGCCACCTCTGCTAGCCGAACCCTTGAGGGAGGGTCGATGGAGTTCGACTTCGCGGCGGAGCAGCCGAAGTTCCTCATGCTGATGTACGGCTTGATCGCCTTCGTCGCGGTGGTGGGCGGGCTGCTCCTGCTCCTCGACGTGGTGCCGTCGTACTTCGCCCGGCGCCGGGAGGCGCAGCTGGTCGCGGCCTCCGCGAGCGGCGCGCCGCTACCCCGCCGGCGCAAGCAGCGCGAGGGCGCGTTCGCATTCTTCTTCCTGTTGCCGACGCTGCTGCTGCTCGCCGTCGGACTGGTGGTCCCCGCCATCCGCACCACGCTGCTCTCCTTCATGGATTCCGGCAGCGACAACTGGGTGGGCCTGGACAACTACCGCTGGATGTTCGCCGAGGACTCGATCGTCCGGGTCCTGATCAACACGCTGATCTGGGTGCTCCTGGTGCCGCTGGTGGCCACCGCGTTCGGCCTGATCTACGCGGTCCTCGTGGACAAGGCCCGGTTCGAGGCCGTGGCCAAGTCTCTGATCTTCCTGCCGATGGCGATCTCGTTCGTCGGTGCCTCCATCATCTGGAAGTTCGTCTACGCCTACCGGGGCGAGGGCGACCAGATCGGCCTGCTCAACCAGATCGTGGTGAGCCTGGGCGGCGAGCCGAAGCAGTGGCTGCTGGACTCGCCGCTGAACACGTTCCTGCTCATCGCGATCATGGTGTGGATCCAGGCCGGTTTCGCGATGGTGGTGCTCTCCGCGGCGATCAAGGCCATCCCGGCCGACATCGTCGAGGCGGCCCGGCTGGACGGCACCACCCCGTGGCAGATGTTCTGGCGGATCACCGTTCCGAGCATCCGCCCGGCGCTGATCGTCGTCGTGGTGACGATCTCGATCGCCACGCTCAAGGTCTTCGACATCGTCCGGACCGCCACCAACGGCAACTACGACACGAACGTGATCGCGACCGAGATGTACAACCAGGCGTTCCGCTACCAGGAGAACGGTCAGGGCTCGGCGCTGGCGGTGTTCCTGTTCGTCCTGGTGATCCCGATCGTGATCTACCAGATCCGCAACCTGCGCAAGCAGCGGGAGGGCTGACATGACCACCGCCACGCCCACCGTCGGAGTCGGCGCCCAGGCCACCGAGCCGACCACCCGGGGCGCCCGGGTGCGCAAGCGCCTGAACAGCCGTACCGCCACGCTCGTGTCGATCGTCATCGCGATGCTCTGGACGATCCCGACCTTCGGCCTGTTCATCTCCTCGATCCGGCCGGAGAACGAGATCAAGACCACCGGGTGGTGGACGTTCTTCACCAACCCGCAGATCACGCTGGAGAACTACCAGGAGGTGCTGTTCAGCCGCGGCTCGTCCGGGCAGCTGGCCAGCTACTTCATCAACTCGCTGGCGATCACCATCCCCTCGGTGCTCTTCCCCCTGGCCTTCGCGTCGCTCGCCGCGTACGCGCTGGCGTGGATGAACTTCAAGGGGCGGGACTGGGTCTACATCGGGATCTTCGCGCTCCAGATCGTGCCGCTGCAGATGGCCCTGGTGCCGTTGCTGCGGTTCTTCTCCACCGGCGTCACAGTCGCCGGCGTGCAGATCATGCCCGCGTGGGACCTGGTCGACGAACAGAAGTTCGCCCAGGTGTGGTTCGCGCACACCTGCTTCGCGCTTCCGTTCGCCGTGTTCCTGCTGCACAACTTCATCTCGCAGCTCCCCGGCGACCTGATGGAGGCGGCCCGGGTCGACGGCGCCACCCACCCGAAGATCTTCCGCACCATCGTGCTGCCGCTGGTCATGCCCGCGCTGGCGGCGTTCGGCATCTTCCAGTTCCTCTGGGTCTGGAACGACCTGCTTGTCGCACTGATCTTCGCCGGTGGCGGCGACGAGACCGCCCCGCTCACGGTCCGGCTCGCGGAGATGGCCGGCACCCGGGGCAACGAGTGGCAGCGGCTGACGGCCGGCGCGTTCGTGTCGATCGTCGTACCGCTGATCGTGTTCCTGTCCCTTCAGCGCTTCTTCGTGCGAGGTCTGCTCGCCGGCAGCGTCAAGGGTTGATCCGGTGCCCCGCCGCCGGCACGGCCGGCGGCGGGGCCCGGGTCACAGCGGGGAGCCCACGATGACCAAGATTGACGACGTCGCCCGCCTGGCCGGGGTCTCCACGGCCACCGTCTCGCGGGCGCTGCGAGGACTGCCGACGGTCTCGGCCGCGACCCGCCGCCGGGTGCTCGCCGCCGCCGAACAACTCCAGTACGCGGTGTCGCCCAGCGCGAGCCGGCTGGCCGGCGGCCGGACCGGCACCGTGGCGGTGGTGGTGCCCCGGATCACCAGATGGTTCTTCGGCACCGTGGTCGAGGCGGTCGAGGAACTCCTCCAGGACAGCGGCTACGACCTGCTGCTCTACAACCTCGGTGGCCGGGAGCAGACCCGGCAGCGGGTACTACGCACGGCGAGCCTGCACAAGCGGGTGGACGCGATCATCCTGGTCGCCACCCCGCTGCGGGCCGCCGACGTGCACGCGCTGACGAAGCTGGACCTGCCGGGCGTGACGATCAGCTCCGGCAGCGAGGTGCCCGGGTGGCCCTGCGTCCGGATCGACGACGTGGCCGCCGCCCGCACCGCCACCCGCCACCTGCTCGACCTCGGCCACACCCGGATCGCGCACATCTCCGGCGACCCGGACGACGAACTGGCCTTCACCACCCACCTGGACCGGCGGCGCGGCTACCAGGAGGCGCTGCGGGCCGCCGGGCTGCGGCCCGACCCGAGCCTCGACGTCGAGTCGCGGTTCACGATCGACGGCGGCACCCGGGCCACCGCGGAACTGCTGGCCCGGGGCGAACCGCCGACAGCCATCTTCGCCGCCTGCGACGAGATGGCGATGGGCGCGATCACCGCGCTGCGCGACGCCGGGCTGCGGGTGCCGCAGGACGTGAGCGTGATCGGCATCGACGACCACGACCTGGCCGGCGTGCTCGGGCTCTCCACGATCGCCCAGCCGGCCGCCGACCAGGGGCTGCTCGCCGCCCGCATCCTGCTCGACCCGCTCGGCGTACGGGCCTCCGAGCCGTACCCCGGCCTGGTGCCCGCCCCGCGCGGCGCCGACACCGACGGCGGGACGCCGCCCCCGGTGATCCTGCCCACTCGCCTGGTGGTGCGCGAATCGACAGCGCCGCCCCGGGCACACTGAAGAACTCGCTGGTCCCGCACCACCCAGACAGGAGTAAGGCGCTGAACACCGACGCGACGCAGCAGACCCCGGGCACCGGCTGGTGGACCGAGGCGGTGATCTACCAGGTCTACCCGCGCTCGTTCGCCGACTCCGACGGCGACGGCATCGGTGACCTGCCGGGCATCACGTCCCGGCTCGACCACCTCGCCGAGCTGGGAGTCGACGCGCTCTGGCTGTCCCCGTTCTACCCGTCCCCGCAGGCCGACGCCGGGTACGACGTGTCCGACTACCGCGACGTCGACCCGCTGTTCGGCACGCTCGCCGACGCCGACAAGCTGATCGCCGAGGCGAAGGCGCGCGGGCTGCGGGTGATCGTCGACCTGGTGCCCAACCACACCTCCTCCGCGCACCGCTGGTTCACCGAGGCCGTCGCCGCCGCGCCGGGCAGCCCGGAACGGCAGCGCTACGTCATCCGCGACGGCAAGGGCCCGGACGGCGCCGAGCCGCCGAACGACTGGGTGAGCGTGTTCGGCGGCCCCGCCTGGACCCGGCTGCCGGACGGGCAGTGGTACCTGCACCTGTTCGACTCCGGCCAGCCCGACCTCAACTGGGACAACCCGGAGGTACGCGCGGAGTTCCTCGACGTGCTGCGCTTCTGGCTGGACCGGGGCGTGGACGGCTTCCGGGTGGACGTGGCGCACGGCCTGATCAAGCAGGCCGACCTGGCCGACTGGCAGGAGCCGCAGGAGATCCTCTCCGGCAGCGAGGTGGACAAGCCGCGCCCGCCGATGTGGGACCAGGACGGCGTGCACCAGATCTACCGGGAGTGGCGGCGGGTGCTCGACTCGTACCCCGGTGAGCGGATCCTCGTCGCCGAGGCGTGGGTGGAGCCGGCCGAGCGGCTGGCCCGGTACGTACGCCCGGACGAGATGCACCAGGCGTTCAACTTCGAGTACCTGCTGGCCGCGTGGACCGCGCCGGCCCAGTACGCGGTCATCACCCGCTCGCTGGAGGCCACCGACTCCGTCGGCGCGCCCACCACCTGGGTGCTGTCCAACCACGACGTCGTCCGGCACGCCTCCCGGCTCGGGCTCGGCACCGGCGGCGGCCGGGCCAACGGCGTCGGCGTGGACGACCCGCAGCCGGACGCCGCGCTGGGCCTGCGCCGGGCCCGGGCGGCCAGCCTGCTGATGCTCGCGCTGCCCGGCTCCGCCTACCTCTACCAGGGTGAGGAACTGGGGCTGCCGGAGCACACCACGCTGCCCGACGAGGCCCGGCAGGACCCGACCTGGAAGCGCAGCGGGCACACCGAGCGCGGCCGGGACGGCTGCCGGGTGCCGATCCCGTGGGAGGCCGACGCCCCGTCGTACGGCTTCGGGCCTACCGACGCGAGCTGGCTGCCCCAGCCGCCGGTGTGGGCCGAGTACGCGCTGGACCGGCAGCGCGGCGTGCCCGGGTCGACGTACGAGCTGTACCGGACCGCGCTGCGGCTGCGCCGCGAGCACGCGCTGGCCCGGGGGCCGCTGCGGTTCCTGTCCTCCGGCGACGAGGTGCTCACGTTCACCAACGGCGGCCTCACCGTGCTGACCAACTTCGGCGCCGACCCGGTGTCGCTGCCGGCCGGTGCCGAGGTGCTGGTGTCGAGCGCGCCGCTGGACGCCGACGCGGTCCCGACGGATGTCACCGTCTGGTTCCGGGTGTAAGGAAGGGCCCCTTATTAACGCCTCCGGTAGAGGAAGGGCCCCTTCTTAACAGTCACCGTTAAGAAGGGGCCCTTCCTTCCTCCAGGCGGTCGGCGCGGGCGTGCAGCAGGTCGTGCACCTGCGCGATGTCCCGCGGCGACGTACGCGCGGCCAGCCAGTACATGATCCCGGTCGGGATGAAGAAGAGCTGGAACGCGGCCAGCCCGACCGCGTAGTTCAGCGGCGGCGGGAAGGCCGCCCGCAGCCCGGCGAACGCCGCCCCGACCAGCCCGTTGCCCGCCGCCCGGCCGACGCCGTTGACGAGGTTGCCCAGGCTGTAGACGGTGCCCCGGTGCTCGGGCGGGTTCACGTCCGCGATCAGGGCGAACCAGTTCGGCGAGTTCGCCGAGGTCAGCGCCAGCGCCACCACTGCGGTGAGCAGGCTCAGCCCCACCGACGGCTCGGTCAGCACGCTGGACAGCACGGCCGTGACCACCGCGCCGGAGCCGGCGCCGTCGGGCACGTCGATGCGGATCGGCACGAAGAACAGGACCAGGTAGAACGGCAGCGCCGCGAGGATGCCGACGGCAGCGACCATGGCCCGGCCACTCGGCGTACGCCGTTGCAGCGCGTCGCCCACCAGTCCGCCCACGATGGACAGCACGCCGCCGAGCTGGAACAGGGTGGCGAAGACGCTGCCCACCACTACGGCCGTCGCCGGCGAGTAGCCCTGCGCCTCGGCCCGCTGGCTGAACAGCACCGGCAGCCAGACCAGCGAGCCGAACGCGGCCTGGGCGGTCAGCCCTTGCAGGATCAGCCAGCGGTTGGTCCGGCGGGCCAGGATCCGGGGCAGGTCGGCGCGGCTGATCCGGTAGTCGTACTCGTTCCCGGCGTCGATCGCCCCGGCCAGCTCCGGTTCGCTCTGCCCGCGCCGGATGTCGTAGGTGAACAGGTACGCCACTGTGGCGGCCAGGCCCACACCGGTCAGCAGCAGGAACGGCCGCCGCCAGTCGGTCGCGCCGAGGACGCCGCCGAGCAGCGTCCCGGCCAGCGTGCCGACGCCCTGCGACAGCCCCCAGAAGCTCATCACCAGGCCGCGGCGGCGCGGTGAGATCAGGTCGGTGACCACGGAGAAGCCGACCGAGCCCACCGCGCCGAGCCCGACCGCGCCGACGAACTGCGCGATCAGGAACGTCGCGTACCCCCCGGCGAGCGCGCTGCCCCCGGTGCCGGCGGCCCACAGCAGCGTGCCGACCATGAGCAGCGGCTTGCGGTTGGTGCGGTCCCCCACGTACGCCCAGCCCACCGCCGCCACGGCGCTGACCAGGAAGCTCACGGCGGTGACCAGGCCGAGCATCCGCTGGGGTACGTCGAGGGCGGTGGAGATCGGCCCGTACAGCGGGGGCACCAGGCCGATCGCCACGTTGTCCAGCGAGGCGAGCACCACGAAGACCACGACGCTGTAGAACCGGTGTGCCGTGTTCCCGCGCCGGGAGATCCTGGTGCCCTTCATGCAGGGCAGCCAATCAGGTGCGGGCCGGATCCGGGACACCGCCCCCGGCCGGCGCGCGTGTTAAGAAGGGGCCCCTCCTCTACCGCAGGCGTTAAGAAGGGGCCCTTCCTTACCCCCGGGCGTGGGCGTAGCGCTCGCGGATGGCGGGGACCGCCTCGCCCGTGTACTCCTCGGTGTCGCCGATGGACCAGGCGGGCGGGGTGTCGCCACCCAGCGCCACCCAGGCGGCCTGCCGGGCCGCGCCGTCGGCCACGTACTCGCCCGGCGGCGGCACCACCACCGGGCGGCCGAAGACCTGCGGCGCGATCCGGCGTACCGCAGCGGACCGGGCGCCGCCGCCGACCAGGATGATCCGGTCGGCGCGGGCGCCCTGCGCGATCAGCGCGTCCAGGCCGTCGGCCAGGCCGCAGAGCATGCCTTCCACCGCGGCCCGGGCCAGGTGCGCCGGGGTCGAGGTGCGCAGCGTCAGGCCCTTCAGCTCGCCGGTGGCGTGCGGCCGGTCCGGCGTCCGCTCCCCTTCCAGGTACGGCACGAGCACCAGCCCGTCCGCGCCGGGCGGGGCGGACAGGGCCAGCTCGCCGAGCGTGTCGAGGTCGACGCCGAGCAGCGTCGCGGCGGCGTCCAGCACCCGGGCCGCGTTGAGCGTGCACACCAGCGGCAGGAACCGGCCGGTGGCGTCGGCGAACCCGGCCACCGCGCCGGTGGAGTCGGCGGCCGGGGTGTCCGCGACCGCGAACACGGTGCCGGAGGTGCCGATCGAGACGACCACGTCGCCCGGGCCGGCTCCGGCGCCGAGCGCCGCGGCGGCGTTGTCCCCGGTGCCCGGCCCGAGGAGCACCGGGCCGGATCCTCCGCCGCCGGCCGCGCCGGACCCTGGGCCGGACGCACCTGCCGCGCCGGACCCCGGGCCACCGGACGGGGCGTCGCCGAACACGGCCGGGTCGAGGTGCCCGGCCGTCTCGGCCGGGCCGAGCACGACCGGCACCGTCACGGGCCGACCGAAGGCCCGTTCCAGCAGGTCCAGCCGGTACTCGCCGGTACGCGGCGACCAGTACCCGGTGCCGCTGGCGTCGCCCCGGTCGGTGCGCAGCGCGTCCAGACCGGGAGCGCCGGCGAGCCGCCAGGTGAGCCAGTCGTGCGGCAGGCAGACGGCTGCCACCCGGTCGGCGTTGTCCGGCTCGTGCCGGGCCAGCCAGCGCAGCTTCGTCGCGGTGAAGCTGGCCACCGGCACCGCGCCGGTCGCCTCGGCCCAGAACCGGCGGCCGGTCTCCCCGCCGCCGGCCTCCTCGACCAGTTCCCGGGCCGCGTCGGCGGACCGGGTGTCGTTCCACAGCAGCGCCGGGCGGACCACCTCACCGGAGGCGTCCAGGCAGACCATGCCGTGCTGCTGGCCGCCGACCGAGACGGCGGCCACGTCGGCCAGGCCGCCGGCCTCGGCCGCCGCCGCCCGCAGGGCCTCCCACCAGGCGTACGGGTCGACCTCGGTACCGGGCGGGTGCGGCGCGCGGCCCTGCCGGACCAGTTCGCCGGTCTCCGCGTCCCGGATGACCACCTTGCAGGACTGGGTCGACGAGTCGACCCCCGCGACGAGCGGCATGGCGGCCCGCCTCAGCGCGCGCCGAGCACGTGCTCGACGGCGAGCTGGTTGAGCCGGACGAAGCCGAAGCCCTTCGCCCCGGCGGCCTCCGGGTCGAACTCCTCGAACGCGGTCCGGTCGGCCAGCAGCTCGCGGTACCCCTCACCGGGGTTGAGCGTCGGGGTGGCCAGCTCGGCCACCCGGGCGGCGGCGAGCGCCTCGGCCACCTCCGGGTCGGCGCGGAACGCCGCGGCCCGCTCCTTGAGCAGCAGGTACGTGCGCATGTTCGCCTCGGCGGAGGCCCACACGCCGGTCATGTCCTCGGTGCGGGACGGCTTGTAGTCGAAGTGGCGCGGGCCGTCGTAGGCCGGGCCGCCGTTCGGGCCGCCGTGCTCCAGCAGGTCGACCAGGGCGAACGCGTTGAGCAGGTCGCCGTGGCCGAAGACCAGGTCCTGGTCGTACTTGATGCCGCGCTGGCCGTTGAGGTCGATGTGGAACAGCTTGCCCTGCCAGAGCGCCTGGGCGATGCCGTGGGCGAAGTTCAGCCCGGCCATCTGCTCGTGCCCGACCTCCGGGTTGAGCCCGACCATCTCGGGGCGGGCCAGCGTGGAGATGAAGCCGAGCGCGTGGCCGACGGTGGGCAGCAGGATGTCGCCGCGGGGCTCGTTCGGCTTGGGCTCCAGGGCGAAGCGCAGGTCGTAGCCGTTGTCGACGACGTACTCGCAGAGCAGGTCGACTGCTTCGCGGTAGCGGTCCAGCGCGGCCTGGACGTCCTTGGCGACGTCGTACTCGGCGCCCTCCCGGCCGCCCCACATGACGAACGTCTTCGCGCCCAGCTCGGCGGCCAGGTCGATGTTGCGCAGCACCTTACGCAGCGCGTAGCGGCGCACGTCGCGGTCGTTGCTGGTGAAGCCGCCGTCCTTGAACACCGGGTGGGTGAACAGGTTGGTGGTGACCATCGGCACGACCAGGCCGGTCTCGTCGAGCGCCTTGCGGAAGCGGCTCAGCCGGGCGTCGCGGGTGGCGGCGTCCGCGCCGAACGGGACCAGGTCGTCGTCGTGGAAGGTGATGCCGTACGCGCCCAACTCGGCGAGCCGGTGCACCGCCTCGACGGCGTCCAGCTCGGGCCGGGTGGCGTCGCCGAACGGGTCACGGGCCGGCCAGCCCACCGTCCAGAGACCGAAGGAGAACTTGTCCGCGGGGGTGGGGCGGGGTGCCATGGCAGACCTCCAGGTGGTGGTGTCGTCCGCGATTTGTTCAGCGGTTGAATTAAATGGCGGCGATGTGGCAGTGTCAAGAGGTGACAAGCGCCAGCACCGCCGGGGCGGTCCGGCAGGGCAGCCTGCGCGAGTTGAACCTCGCGGTGGTGCTGCGGCGGATCGCCGCCGCCGACCGGCCGCCCTCGCGCGCCGGGATCGCCGCCGACACCGGCCTGACCCGGGCAACCGTCTCCGCCGTGGTGGACGACCTGATCGCCGGCCGGCTGGTCGCCGAGGCGGAGCCGGAGCCGCGTACCGGAGCGGGCCGCCCGGCCCGGGGCCTGGTGCTCGCCTCCGACGGCCCGGCCGGGCTCGGCCTGGAGGTCAACGTCGACTACCTGGCGGCCTGCGTGGTCGACCTGACCGGCACGGTCCGGCACCACCTGGTCCGCCGCGCCGACCTGCGCCCGGTCTCCCCCGCCGACGCGCTCGCCCGGCTCGCCGCGCTCGCAGCCGAGGCGCGTGCTGCCGCCGTACGCGACGGGCTGACCCTGGCCGGCGCGGCGCTCGCCGTGCCCGGCCTGGTGGGCGACGGCGGCCTGGTCCGGCTCGCACCGAACCTCGGCTGGCGGGACGTGGACGTGCCGGCGCTGCTGGCCGGGCACCCGCTGGCCGAGCCGGTCGACGGGGTGCCGCCGCTGGTGGTCGACAACGAGGCCAACCTGGCCGCCCTCGGCGAGCTGTACGCCGGCCCGGCCGGCCCGCGCAGCTTCCTGCACGTCACCGGCGAGATCGGCATCGGCGCCGGGATCGTGCTCGACGGCGCGCTCTACCGGGGCGCGCGCGGCTGGAGCGGAGAGATCGGTCACTTCCCGGTGCAGCCGCAGGGGCGGCCGTGCCGCTGCGGCGGCCAGGGCTGCCTGGAGCGGTACGCGGGCCAGGAGGCGATCCTCGCCGCCGCCGGGCTGCCCGGCGCGGAACTGCCTGCTGACACCGCCGCCACCCGGCTCGCCGACCTCGCCGAGGCCGGTGACCCGGCCACGCTGACCGCCCTGACCGATGCCGGCACCGCCCTCGGGGTCGCGGTGGCGGGCGTGGTGAACCTGCTGGATCTGGACACCGTGGTGCTCGGTGGCGGATACGCCCGGCTCGCGCCCTGGCTGCGGCCGACGGTGGAGGCGGAGGTCTCCCGGCGGGTGCTCACCGCCGCCTGGGCGCCGGTGACGGTGCGCCCTGCGGTGCTCGGGGCGCAGTCCGCGGCGGTCGGCGGGGCCGGCTCGGTGGTCCGCCACATCGTCGACCGGCCGGTGGGCTGGCTGGCCCGCACCGGCTGAGCGGGATGATCCTCGACGGGCATTCCGTGCCTGCGCTCGGTACGCTTGCCGCCAGACAACCTGTTCGTCGAGCGAGGAGTGCACCGACAGCATGCGCACGGGTCGACCGACCGAAGCGCCCGGCCACCGGAGGTGACCGCCGCGCGCCGGGGCGGTGTCGCGGGGCCGGTCAGCGGCGGTGGACACGCCTCGCGGAGACGACCCCGGCGGGTTGCCGGGGTCGCGCTACCGGCTGACGACCATCTGGCCCGGGAGCTGCTGGACGGGCTCGCCGAGGCGGTCGTGACAGTCGACCACGCGGGCGTGGTGACGCTCGTCAACGCGATGGCCGCCGACCTGCTCCCCGAGGTGGCACCCGGCGTCGACCTGGCCGCGTGCCGGGTGCCGGCGCTGGCCGACGCGGCCACCGCCGGATCGGACGCGTTCGAGACCGACCACCACGGCCGGCGGCTGCGCGGCGTGCGGCGGCCCCTGGCCGACGACCGCAGCGCCTGGTACGTCCGCGACGTCACCGAGGAACACGCGCGTACCGACGCGCTGCTGGCCGAACGGTCCCGCACCGCGTTCCTCGCCGAGGCGGGCAGCCGGCTCGGGCTGTCCCTGCACCGGGAGCAGACGCTGCGTACCGCGGTGACGCTGCCGGTGCCCTACCTGGCCGACGTCGCGGTGGTGGTGCACCGCCCGCCGCCGCCCGCCGAGGACCAGCCGCACTGGATCCGGTACGCCACCGGCGATCCCGGCCCGGTCACCGGCCTGGCCGGCTGGCCGACTGTGGAGTCCGTACCCGGCCTGGTCGAGGCGCTCGAAGGCGACCTCACCGAGCCGAGTCCCTGGCTGGACGCCGAGCTGGCCGACCTGGCCGAGGTGCTGCCCGCCGGGTTCGGCCGTCCGGGCACCGTGTTGATCAGCCCGATGCCGAGCGCCGGTGGTCCGGCCGGCGCGCTGGTGCTGGCCCGCCGCCCGGAGCGGCCCGGCTTCGACAGGCGGGAGATCGGCCTGGCCCGGGAGTTCGCCGGGCGGGCCGGTGCCGCGCTGGCCGCCGCCGAGCTGTACGGCGAGCAGGCCCACCTGGCCCGGGTGCTGCAGA
Organism: Micromonospora sp. AB353; assembly: GCF_049538395.1. Classification (NCBI taxonomy): domain Bacteria; kingdom Bacillati; phylum Actinomycetota; class Actinomycetes; order Micromonosporales; family Micromonosporaceae; genus Micromonospora; species Micromonospora sp. AB353. The sequence continues at coordinate 51,741 of NZ_JBMVFV010000013.1, forward strand.
ACAGCCTGCTCCCGCCGGAGCTGCCCCGCCTGCGCGGGATGACACTGGCCGGCGGGTACCGCGCCGCCGGGGACAGCCTGCGCATCGGCGGCGACTTCTACGACCTGTTCCCCACCGGCGACGGCGGCCTGTTCGCGCTCGGTGACGTCTGCGGCAAGGGTGTCGGCGCGGCAGTGCTGACCGGCCGGGTCCGCCAGTCGCTGCAGACCCTGCGCCTGGTCGAGCAGCGCCCCCGGGAGCTGCTGGAGCTGCTCAACCGGGCGCTGCTGGACGCCCCCGACGCGGCCCGCCGGGCCCAGTTCACCACGCTCCTGCTGGGCGCGCTGCGCCGCGAGCCGGACGGCGGGCTGCTGGTGCGGCTCGCCGGTGGCGGGCACCCGTCACCGCTCGTCGTCCGCGCCGGCGGCGGGGTGGAGACGGTCCGGGTGGGCGGCATGCCGGTGGGCGCGCTCACCGACGCCCGCTTCGCCGGCACCGAGGTACGGCTGGCGCCGGGAGACCTGCTGCTGGCGTACACCGACGGGGTGACCGAGGCCCGCGGCGGCCCCACCGAGCCGGCCATGTTCGGCGACGCCCGGCTGCGTCAGGCGCTCGCCACCGGCACCGGGCTTCCGCCCGCCGCGCTCGTCGAGCGGGTGCTCCAGCTCGTCGACGAGTGGCTGGACGGGCAGCCCCACGACGACATCGCCATGCTCGCCGTGGCGGCCGGGTGACACCGCCGCCGCCGGATCGCCCCACCCCCGCGGCCGGGCGCCGGATCGGGCCGGACACGCTCGCCGCGTACCTCGATCGCCTGGACGCCGCCGACCGGGCCGGCGCGGTCGCGCTGGCGCGCGGCCTGCTCGCGGACGGCTTCTCGGTCGCGGACGTTCTGGTCGACCTGGTCGCGGTGGCGCAGCGGGAGGTCGGCCGGCGCTGGCTCACCGGCTCGTGGAGCATCGCCCAGGAGCACGCCGCCACCCACGTCAGCGAGCAGGTGGTGGACGCGCTGGGCGCGACGGTCGGTCCACCGCGACGCGGGCACGTGGTGATGGCGTGCGTGGAGGGCGAGTGGCACGCGCTTGCCGCCCGCATCGTCACCGAGGTGGTCCGGGCGGCCGGTTGGCGGGTGACGTTCCTCGGCGCCAGCGTGCCGGCCCGGCACCTGGTCTCCTACCTGCACCAGACCGGTCCGGACGCGGTGCTGCTGAGCTGCGTGCAGCCGAATCGGCTGGTCCGGGCGGCACGGATGGTGGAGGCCAGCCGGGCGGCCGGGGTGCCGGTGCTCGCCGGTGGTCCCGGCTTCGGCCCGGACGGCCGGTGGGCCACCGCGATCGGCGCGGCGGGCTGGGGCGCCAGCGCCCGGGACGCGGTGGAGTTGCTGGAGCGGCCGCTGTCCGCGGCGCACACCGGCGCGCCGCCGCCCCCGCCCGACGACGCCTACGTGGCGGTGCTGCACCGGCGGCGTGAGCTGGTCCGGCTCGCACTTGCCGCGCTCGACCCGCCGCCGGAGAGCGCCGAGGACGTCGCCGCCGGTATCGCGCACCTGGTGGACGCGCTGATCGCGGCCGTGCGGGTGGACGACGACCGGCTGCTGCGTGACTTCGTCGGATGGCAGGAGGAGGCGCTGACCTCCCGCGGCGGCCGGGCCCTGCTGGACCGGGTGCTCGGCACGCTGGAACGGGCGCTGACGGAGCATCCCCGGGTGGTGGCCCGGTTGCGGGCCGCCCGCGAAGCCGCGCCGGACGATCCCGGCCCGGCCGGCTGAGTCAGGCGGTACGGGCCACCGGAGGTTCGCCGGACGGCCGGGCCGGGTCGCCGATCCGTTCCCCGGAGGGTTGCAGCATCGGCCAGCCCTCCGCCACGGTGGCCTCCCCGCGCCGGCCCACCTCGTCGAACTCGCGCATGCCGCGTACCAGCGCGGCCCGGCCCTCCGGGCTCATCCCGGCCAGGATCCGCTCCAGCCGGTGCCGCCGGTCGGCACGCAGCTCGGCGAGGAGCCGGAGGGCGGCGGGCGTGAGGTGCAGCGAGATCTCCCGCCGGTCGTAGCGGCCCGGCTCGCGCTCCAACATCCCGGCCGCGACCAGCCGGTCACACAGCCGGCTGGCGGAGGAGAGCAACATGTCGGTGAGCGTGGCGAGACGGCGGAGGTTGATGCCGTCATACTGCTCGACGACCATGATCGCGCGTAGCTGGGCACTCGACAGCCGGCTGGTGGTGCGCTCCCGGGCCGCCTCCCAGACGGCGAGCAAGGTGCCTGCCGCCTCGTCCAGGGCTGCGGACATACTCGTGTCAGGTTCCCGGGTACTGCGCTCTTCGGTCATGGTGGGGCCGAGACTACTCCCCGGATCTGCCCGGCGACCTGTGCAAAGGAGCAAAGATGAGCGGAGCGGAGGGCCACGCGCGCCGGATCCTGACCGAGGCGCCGACGGATCTCATCGTGGACCGGCTCGCCGCCGAGCTCGCGCGCACGTACGGCGTCACCAACACCGAGCTCTACCAGGTCGACTACCGGCTCGCCGAGCTGCTGCCGCTGGATGACGGACCGTCGGTCACCGGGCCCGGCCACCCGGCCTGGCGCGCCTTCGACCACCAGGAGCCGGTGATCGCCGACGGCGTCGGCTGGTTCCCGGTGGGCATGCGCGGCGAACGCCGGGGCGTACTGAAGGTCTCGCCGGTGCCCGCCGACCCGGACGCCCGCCGGGAGCTGGACACCATCGCCACGGTGCTCGGGCACGAACTGAGCGCGGTCATGGCGACCACCGACATCTACCGGACCGCCCGGCGTAGCCGGCGACTCACGCTGGCCGCCGAGATGCAGTGGGAGCTGCTGCCCGGGCGCAGCCGGATCCGGCCGTCGTTCAGTCTGGCCGGGCAGTTGGAGCCGGCGTACGCGGTGCGCGGGGACAGCTTCGACTGGTCCGACGACGGCCACCGGCTCTGGCTGGCGGTGCTGAACGGCTACGGCGAGGGGGTGGCCGCGGCGCTGCTCGCCTCGCTGGCCACGTACGCGCTGCGCAACGCGCGCCGGGCCGGGCTGGACCTGGCCGACCAGGCCGCGCTGGCCGACCAGGCCGTCTACGCCCAGCACCGGGGCGAACAACACGTCTCGGTGCTCCTGATCGAGCTGGACCTGACAACCGGCGAGCTGACTGTGGTCGACGCCGGTTCGCCCCGGCTGCTTCGGCTGCGCTCCGGCGAGGTGGCCGAGCAGGAGCTGGACGAGCAGTTCCCGCTCGGCATGTTCGAGGGCACCGACTACCGGCCGCAGCGGTTCCGGCTGGAGCGCGGGGACCGGCTCTTCGTGGTCAGCGACGGCGTGATCGACGCCACCACCGAGCAGGCGCGCTACGGCGAGGCGGCGCTGGACCGGTTCCTGCGCCGGACCGGCCCGATGGAGCCGCTGGACGCGGTCCGGTCGCTGATCGGCGACCTGCGGGCGTTCGTCGCCGGGGACCTGGTGGACGACGCGGTGGTGGTCTGCCTGGACTGGCTGGGGCCGCAGCCCTGACCCGCCCGGTCAGTACGCGCCGCGGCTGTTGACCACCGCGCCGAACGTCTTCCACAGGATGGTCAGGTCGGCGGCCAGCGACCAGTTCTCCACGTAGTACAGGTCCAGCCGGATGCCGTCCTCCCAGCTCAGGTCGGACCGGCCGCTGACCTGCCAGAGGCCGGTCATGCCGGGCTTGACCAGCAGGCGGCGTGCCACGTCGCCGTCGTAGCGGGCCACCTCGGACGGCAGCGGCGGGCGCGGGCCGACCAGGCTCATCTGGCCGAGCAGCACGTTGGCGAGCTGGGGCAACTCGTCCAGCGACCACTTGCGCAGCAGCCGGCCGACCCGGGTGACGCGCGGGTCGTCGCGCATCTTGAACATCAGGCCGTCGGTCTCGTTGCGCGCGGCCAGCTCGGCGAGCAGGGCGTCGGCGTTTACCACCATGGTGCGGAACTTGAAGACGCCGAACTCCTCGCCGCCCTGGCCGACGCGGGTCTGCCGGAACAGCACCGGACCCCGGCTGTCGATCTTGATGGCGAGCGCGATCACGATCAGCAGCGGCGCCAGCACGAGCAGCGCGATCAGCGAGATCGACCTGTCGACGAAGCCCTTGACCAGCTTGCGGGCGCCGCGGAACTCGGGCGCCTCGACGTGGATCAGCGGCAGGCCGGCGACCGGGCGGGTGTGGATGCGGGGGCCGGCCACATCGGTGAGCGCCGGCGCCACCACCAGGTCGACGCCGGTGCCCTCCAACTGCCAGCCGAGGCGGCGCAGCCGGGTCGCGGTCAGCTCGCCGGAGGCGGTGACCGCCACCGTGTCGGCGCCGATCGCGGTGGCCGCCTCCGGGATGCCGCGGAAGCTGCCGACCACCGGCACGTCGCCCAGGCGCTGCGGCACCGGGGCGAGCAGCGCGTCCGGGATGCACGCGCCGACCACCTGGTAGCCGGCGTACGGTTCCCGGCGCAGCGTGTGCACCAACTCCAGCACGTGTGCGGTGTCGCCCACCACGAGCACCTTGCGGGACCAGCCGGCACCCCGGTCGCGGGCCCGGTGCAGCCGCTTGCGGGCCGCGAACCGCGCCACCTCCAGGCCGATCGTGCCGACCGCGAAGGAGATGGCCAGGAAACCCCGGGAGACGCCGACGTCGGCGATGTACCCGGCGATGGCGATGCCGCCGGCGAGTCGCATGCTGGCCGCGCTGACCCGCCGGTACTCGTCGGCGCCGTAGCCGAGCACCTGGTCGTCGTAGCACCGCATCGCCTTGAGCGAGACGAGCCAGACCAGCAGGAGCGCCGGGGCGACCACCACGTACGGGATCTCGGACCCGGTCGGTTCCTCGTCGCCGAACCGGGCCAGATAACCGACCAGGATGGCCACGGCGAGCACGGCGGTGTCCAGCACCACCAGGACCCGGATGTAGGCCCGCTCCGCCGCTCGCGTCGTCTTGCCCGGGCGTTCACCACCGGGTCGCGACGACGTGGCAGGGGTCAACAGCGTCGCCGAGGTCACCGGCCCTCCCCACTTCGCTCAGGACCGCCCCGTCCCCGCCCGGCTCCGGTGTGGAGCCCGCGGTCGAGGCACCCGGTCATCATGCCTGGACAATTATGGTTACCGATTGATTCGGACGCATTACCGTCAGTTCTCATCCCGCGTCTTGACCCGGGAAGCCTTCCGCCGTACCGGATTTCCGGTACGGCGGAAGACTAGCGCTGAGCTTCAGGTCAGCGGGGGGCGGGCGGCCGGAGCGCGATCGCCCGGAGGAAGATCTCGCCGATCTTGCTGGGGTCGGTGGTGACGAACGCGCCGCCGCCGGTGACCTTGGTGATCGACTCCAGCTCGGCCCGGTTCACCTCGGTGCCGATGCCGATGATGACGACCTGGACCGGCTGCTCGTCGTCCTTCAGCTTCTTCAGCTGGTCCAGCAATTCCTTCTGCGAGATGCCGTTGTCGTCCTCGTTCTTGCCGTCGGTGAACAGCACGATCGAGTTGACCTTGCCCGGCTCCCAGTCCTGCTGCACCTTCTTGTACGCCGCGAGCATGGTGTCGTACAGGCCGGTGTCGCCGCTGGAGGGCTTGATCGAGGCCAGGCCGCGCTGGAGCGCGCCCCGGTTGCTGGACAGAGGCTTTATTCCGACCAGCTCACTCCAGTCCTGCGAGCCCTGGAGGTTGGTGGAGAAGGTCCAGAGGCCGATCGACCAGGAGTCGTCGAACAGCCCGAGGCCCTGGCTCGCGGCGGCGACGGTGACCTGCTCCCGGCTGGCGCCGTTGGCGGTCGCGACCGGCTTCTTCATCGATCCGGAGACGTCGATGACGCAGAGCATCCGGCCCGACTGGGTGGCCACCGACCAGGTCGTGGTGGCGGTCGAGATGGCGCCGGGGTCGAGGTCGGCCGCGCCGCCCTGGCCCGACGGCGGCACCTGGCTCGCGCCGCCGTTGGCCGGGCTCGGCGCGCCGGTCGGGGCCTGGAAACCCCGGCCCCAGTTGCCGTCCGGCGCGCGCAGCGCCTGCGAGGCGAGCCGGTCCTTGAAGCCCGGCGTCCGCAGCACCTCGAAGAGCACCTTGGCGGCGGACGCCTTGGCCGGCTCGATGCCGGGCAGCACCGCGAACGGGTAGTCCAGCGGGATCGGCGCCGGCTCCAGGTAGAGCGCGGCCAGCCGGATCGGCGGCTTGGTGCTGTTGTAGGCGATCACGTCCTCCTCGGACAGCGCCGCCGCCCCGAGGCCGTTGGCGATCGCCGTCGGGTCGGACGAGCGCGGGAACCGCGCGAGGAGGTCCTGCCGCAGCGAGGAACGGTTGGTGGCGAGCGCCCGCAGCGCGCCGACCATCGCCTCCTGCGCCTTCGGCGAGCCGGACTCACCGGTGGAGCTGGCCGCGGCGGTCAGCGACAGCAGACCGGACAGGCCGGCCGCGTCCTGGGTCGGCTCGACGATGCCGGCCCGCAGCGGCTTGCTGGCGGTGACCTGGGTGAGCAGGTCGGACCAGCGGAGCTTCTTGTCCGGCCACCCTATGCGGGAGGCCACCGGCTCGGGCAGCGCCACCACGACCGGGCTGCGCGCGATCGAGGCGCCGTTCGTCGGCGCGAACGCACTGGCCCCGCCGCTCTTGAGCCGGACCAGCCAGGTGGAGGAGTCCGGCACCCAGACGTCGGGGGTGACGGCGGTGCCGCTGGCCTGCCCGACGCCGGCGAGCGTGGCGCCGTGCTTGCTCGCCACCGCGGCGGCCACCTCGACCGACTCGGACGAGGAGACGTTCACCGCGATGCACGTGCCGCCCACCGCGGCGCCGTCGGAGACCCACTGGTCGGCGGCGGCGCGCACCGCGGGGGCGATCTCCGGGGCGGTCGCCACCGACAGCTCGATCCGGCCCGAACAGTTCGGGCCGGCCAGCTGCTGGTAGCCGAACCAGGAGCCGGCTACGACGGCGACCAGGGCGGCCGCCACGGCGGCGGCACCTGCTCCGCGGAGGTGAGAACGCATGCGATGGCGGCCAGACACGGTGACCATCTTGCGTACCTCGTGGGGTTACCACCACAACCGTTCGGACGAAAGTTACGCAGCAGAAACAGTTGATCAGCTAACCCATACGCTAAGTTACTGGTCAGTCATTTATGGTGATGTCAATCCACTTCGGACTGTCACTTGGTGACCGTCCGGTCACGGTCGGACGCACGTCGGGCTCGCCATCGGCACCGGCTCCCCCACCGGCTCCGGCACCCCGCCGTCCGGATCGACCCGGAAGATCCTGATCATGTCGGCCCGCTCGTCGGCCACGTACAGGTGTTCCCCGGCGAACGCGAAGTGCCGCGGCCACTCGCCGCCGGTGTCGACCTCGGCCACCAGCTCCGGCGCCGGGCCGTCGAGGGCGAAGACGGCGATCGTGCCCACGCCGCGGTTGCCCACGTAGAGGAAGCGCCCGCCCGGCCCGACAGTCACCTCGGAGGGCTGGACGTGCCCGGTCCGGCCGCTGGCGTCCACGCGCGTCCGCTGCCGCGGCCCGTCCGGCGTCAGCTCGTACGCGGTGACGGTGGCGTCCAGCTCGCCGACCAGCCAGAGGCGCCGCCCGTCCGGGTGCCGGGCCAGGTGCCGGGGACCGGTTCCGGGCGCCGTCCGCAGCCTCGGCTCCCGCTCGGCCAGCCGGCCGGTGGCGTCGTCGACGTCGTACCGGTAGACCGAGTCGGTGCCCAGGTCGACGGCGAGCAGCCCGCCGCCGGCCGGGTCGGGCGAGACCATGTGGCAGTGCGCGTGCTCCTGCCGCTGCGGGTCGGCGCCGTGGCCGGAGTGCCGGACCAGGTCGGCGCGCTCCCCCGGCACGCCGTCGGCGTCCAGGCCGAACACCGCCACGCTGCCGCCGCCGTAGTTCGCCACGAACAGGTGCCGCCCGTCCGGAGCGACGGACAGGTGGCACGGCTCCGCGCCGCCGGTCTCGCGGACGCCCAGCGGCGCGAGGTCACCGTCCGGGGCCACCCGGAACGCGCTCACCTGCCCGTCGGGCAGCTCGTTGCACGCGTACAGCACCGGCAGCGCCGGATGCCGCACCAGGAACGACGGCGACGGGGTGACCGCCACGACGCCCAGCGGGGCCAGTTCCCCGGTCACCCGGTCCCGCCGGGCCGCCACGACGCCCTCGGCCCGTCCGCCCGTCTCCGCCGTGTAGCCGCCGATGTGGACGATCTCGTCCTGCCCGGTCACCGCACCCACCTCTCGTCGGTCCTGCCTGCGATCCAACCAGAGGCTTCCCGGTGGCGCGCCCGGTCAGTCCCACGCGGCCCGACGGATCGGGTACGGCATGCTCAGCCCACCGGCACCGGCTCGCCGCGCTGCCGCGCCACGTGCTCGACGAGCGAGATCAGCACCAGCTTGCCGGACTGCCGGTCCCGGGCGTCGCAGAGCACCAGCGGGACGTCCGGATCCAGGTCCAGCGCGTCACGGACCGCCTCCAGGCCGAACCGGCGGGAACCCTCGAAGCAGTTGACGCCCACCACGAACGGGATGCCCCGCTGCTCGAAGTAGTCGATCGAGGGGAAGCAGTCGGCCAGCCGCCGGGTGTCGGCGAGCACCACCGCGCCGAGCGCGCCGAACGCCAGTTCGTCCCAGAGGAACCAGAACCGGTCCTGGCCCGGCGTGCCGAACAGGTAGACTTGGAGGTCGTCGTTGATGGTGATCCGGCCGAAGTCCATCGCCACCGTCGTGGTCGACTTCTGCTCGACCCCGGAGACGTCGTCGGTGCCGAGCCCGGCCCCGGTCAGGACCTCCTCGGTCTGCAACGGCCGGACCTCACTCAACGCGCTGACCAGCGTCGTCTTTCCGGCGCCGAAGCCGCCGGCGATGAGGATCTTCAAAGCCAGCGGCACTCGTGGCGCCCCCGGCTCCCGGTCATAGCGCACGGAGTCCACTGACCACCGCCTTGAGGATGTTGTCGTCGGGCAGGTACGCGGTGGCCGGTGGCCGGTGCACCGCGACGAGTCCATGGGCGAGGAGGTCGCCGAGCAGCACCCGGACCACGCCCACGGCGAGGTCCAGGTCGGCGGCGAGGTCGGCCACGGCCTTCGGCCGCCGGGCCAGCTCGATCAGGCGGCGGTGCTCCGGCTGGAGACCGGGCGTGCCGGCCGGGTCCGCGCCGGGGGCGGCGAGCACGAACGCCAGCAGGTCGAAGCCGTCGACGGGCGGGCGCACCCGGCCGCCGGTGAGCGTGTACGGGCGCACCACCGGCCCCGCGTCGGCGTCCAGCCACTCGTGCTGCGGCCCCGGCGACTCAGCGCGCATCGGTCCGCTCCCCCGCCACCCGGCTCGGCGCGGCCAGGTTCTCCCCGACCCGGATGACGAGCATCGCCATCTCGTACGCCACCAGGCCGATGTCGGCGTCGGCGTCGCTGGCCACCGCGAGGCAGGCGCCCTGCCCGGCGGCGGTCACGAACAGGTAGGCCGACTCCATCTCCACCACGGTCTGACGGACCGCGCCGCCGCCCAGGTGCCGGGTCGCGCCCTTGGCCAGCCCGGAGAAGCCGGACGCCAGCGCGCACAGGTGTTCCGCGTCGGTGCGGTCCTGGTCGGTGGAGGCGCCGAGCAGGAGCCCGTCCGCCGAGAGCACCACCGCCTGGCGGGCGGCGGGAACGCGCTCCACCAGGTCGTCGAGCAGCCAGTCGAGATCGGCGTTCTGCCGCGTCGTGTGCACCACTAGGCGTCCCTCTCAGTCGCGGTTCGTGTGTCCGGCGCCGGCGGGGCGGGCGGAACGGCCGGCCCCGCGGTGGTGGACGGCGTACCGGTGTCGCGCGTCTCGGTGACGGCGGTGGCCGGATCGGTCCCGGCGGCGCGCACGCCGTCCCGGCGGCCGCGGGCGGTGCCGGCCTGCAACGCCGACATGGCCCGGCGGGCCTCCTCCGGAGTGCGGTGGGCCGGGGTGTCGGCGACGGCCGCGCGGGGACGGGCGGTCGCGCCGCGACGCCGGATCCGGCGGGGCAGCCCGTCGTCGTCGGCGGGTGGCTCCACCGTCGAGGCCCGCGCCGACTGCAGCGGGACCACGGTGCTCTCCGACCGGTCCCGGCCCGGCCGGACCGGCCGCCCCGGCCGGGGCACAGTGGCCAGCCGGGTCACCTTGGCCAGGCGCCGCCGTTCCGGCCCGGCGGAGGCGTCCGCGCCCACCGGCGGCTCGTCGGTGACCAGTTCCGACGGTACGAACACCGCGGCCACGATCCCGGCCGGGCGCGACGGCCGCAGCTCCACCCGGACACCGTGCCGGGCGGCCAGTCGCGCCACCACGAACAGCCCCAGCCGGGCGCTGGCGGCCGGGTCGAACTCCGGTGGCTCGGCCAGCTTGCGGTTGGCCTCGGCCAGGGCCGGCGCGGACATGCCCAGCCCCCGGTCGAGGATCTCGATGGTGTAGCCGCCCGGGACGCTGCGGCCGGTGACGTCCACCCGGGTGCCGGGCGGGGAGAACGTGGTCGCGTTCTCGATCAGCTCGGCGAGCAGGTGGATCACGTCGCCGACGGCGCGGCCCAGCACCCCGGCCGGCGCCACCTCGCCCACATCGACCCGGTCGTACGCCTCGACCTCGGAGATCGCGCCGCGCATCACGTCGACAGCGGCGACCGGGCGGCGCCAGCCCCGCCCGGGCGCGGCCCCGGCGAGGATGACCAGGTCCTCGGCGTGCCGCCGCAGCCGCGTCGCCAGGTGGTCGACCTGGAACAGCCCGGCCAGCTCGTCCGGATCCTCGGTACGCCGTTCCAGCCGGTCCAGCAGCGCCAACTGCCGGTGCACCAGCCCCTGGCTGCGGCGGGCCAGGTTGAGAATCACCTCGTTGAAACCCCGCCGCAGCGTCACCTCGTCGACGGCGGCCCGGACCGCGGTCCGGCGTACCTCGTTGAAGGCGCGCGCCACCTGGCCGATCTCGTCGCCGCCGTGGTCCAGCTCGGGCGCCTCCCGGGCCACGTCGACCTCCTCGCCCCGGCGCAGCCGCGCGACCACGTCGGGCAGCCGACGTTCGGCCACCTCGGTCGCGGCGGCGCGTACGCCGGTCAGCCGCTGCGCCAGCGACCGGCCGACCCGCAGCGCCACCAGCACGCACACCACGATCGCGATCAGGCCCAGCACACCGGCGGCGGCGAGCTGGACGAGGATCCGGGTGGCCATCGGCACCGACCGCTCGGCGAGGGCGTCCGCGCCGCGCAGCTCGAAGTCGCGCAGGCTCTGCCACACCTCGGCGTGGCCGGTCTCCCACGCCCGCATGTCGAACCGGGCGGGCAGCGCGGACGACCGGATCAGGCTGTCCTGGAGCGCGCGCAGCCGGAGGAACCCGGCGCCCTCGGTCATCCGCTGGTACGCGGTCCGCTCCCCGGCTGGCAGGTCGGCGACCGCCATCTCGGCCAGGAAACGCTGGTTCTCCACTGTGCGTACCAGTTGCTCGTGCTCGCCGTCGGCGTACCGCCCGGCGGTGACGGCGCCGGCCAGCAGCGCGTCCGCCTGCCCGAGCAGCTCCCGGGAGCGGCCCAGCGCGGTCAGCGCCGTGGCCTCCCGGTTGAGCTGCGCGTCGGGCAGCGCGGCCATCGCGCCGAACGCCTGGAACGCCGAGCCGATCATCCCGCTGTAGAGGCCGACGGCGCCGGCCCGGTCCACCTTGCGGTCGTCGATGAACGCGCGCCCGGCGGGCAGCGCGTCGAGCGCCGAGACGAGTTGGTCGAGGCGGTTGTCGAGCTGGGCGTCGGCGACGTCGCGCAGGTCACCGCCGTCGACCTTGCGGCGCAGCTCGACGATCGCGTCGTCGGTGCGTACCCGCTGCTCGGTCAGCTCGGGGAGGGCGCGGTCGCCGGCGAGCTGGACCACCGACAGCCGCCGCTCGCGTTGCAGCTCGGCCACCACGGCCTCGCCGGGACGGCCCAGGTCGTAGAGGAGGGTACGCGCGGAGAGCAGGTCGAGCGCGGGCCCGAAGGTGAGCGTGGTGGCGAAGATCCACAACGCCAGCAGCCCGGTCACCGGGCCGATGACCAGCGCGGTCAGCTTGGCGCGGATCGGCCAGTCACGGGTGTTCAATCAGACCTCGCCCGGGAAGGTGTCGCTCGGTGGCGCCGGCAGCGGCCGTCACGTTCGCCGGCCACGACGCCGGGCCCCGGCCCGGACGCCTTGGGCAGGATACGTAATCCGGGGCGGATGCACTACCGGCCGTCTCGGCTCTCACTACGGTCCGAGACGGGCACGGCGGGCGCAGTCGGACACCCGTCCGGCACCGGACGGGTGTCGCGACACCGCGCCTTTTTCCGGAGCGGGGCGGAAAGTGCCGCACAACGGGATTGGCGATCACCCGCACGAGGGAATACCAGCGTGCGAAGGAGGAGCCATGTCGTCCACCCAGGTAGTCGTCATAGTCATCGTCGTCGCCGTCATCGCCGCGCTCGTCGCGGTCGCCGTGGTCGCCAGCCGCCGCCGGGCGCTGCGCGAGCGCTTCGGCCCCGAGTACGACCGGGTCGTCGCCGAGCAGGACAGCCGCAGCGCCGCCGAACGTGAGCTGCGGGAACGCGAACGCCGGCACGCCGAGCTGGAGCTGACCCCGCTGAGCCCGGAGTCCCGGGCCCGCTACGCCGCCGCCTGGGAGGAACTCCAGGTGCGCTTCGTCGACTCCCCCGCGGAGACCGTCGGCGAGGCCGACGAACTGGTCAGCCGTCTCATCGCCGAGCGCGGATACCCCACCGGGGACTTCTCGGACCAGATCGCCCACCTCTCCGTCGAGCACGCCCGCACGCTCACCCACTACCGCGACGCCCACGAGATCCGGCAGCGCAACGAGCGCGGTGAGGCCGGCACCGAGGACCTCCGGCAGGCGCTCGTGCACTACCGGGCCCTCTTCGCCGACCTGCTCGGCGAGGAGCCGGTGCCCATGTCCACGCAGCAGCCGGAGCAGCGCCACCCCGACCACGACCACGACGTCCCGAGCCGCTGAGGAGGCCGCCGCCATGCGCCAGGATGAACAGCAGGTCACGCAGGACCACCCCGAGGCCGTCCGGTCCGCACCGGTGCCGGTGCCGCAGCCGGGCGAGCACGCCGACACCGATCGCCGCGACGCCGACCGGGCCGACGTGCCCGAGGACGCGCTGGACGACCGCGGCACCTTCGACGACCCGGCGGTCGCCGACGGGCGGCGCGACGCCGAGGTCGACGAGACCCGCGCCTACGACGCCGGGGAGCTGCGCGACGCGGCCGACCGGACCGACGACGACGGGCGCGCCCCGTACGCCGAGCCGGCGCCGCTGCCGACGGCGTTCGGCGCGGCCACGGTGGGCGACGCGGTAGCCGCCTCGGCCCTGGCCGGCGGCCGTCCGCAGGACGAGCGCGACGCGCGCGACGAGGACACGGCGGCGCCGGGCGACGGCGCGCCGGGACGCACCGACCCGCTGGACGACGAGCGGGCCGACCCGACCGCCGGGGACCGCCTGCACGACCGGGACCGCTGGGACGCCGAGCACTCCGGCACCGCCGATCGTGACGTGGACGGCGACGGCCGGGAGGACCGAGCGGCGGACACCGACGCCCGGGACGACCGCATCAACGGCGTCGTCCGGGACGACGCGGTCGCCGACCGCGCGGTCGGGTTCGGCAGCGCCGAGCCCGGCCTGGTCGACCCGGACGCCGAGCCCGTCCCCGCCACCGACGACGCCGACCGGCGGCACGACCGGGTGGACCCCGACACCGCCACCGCCGCGGCGGGCGCGGCAGCCGCCGGCGCGGGCCTGGCCGGTGCCGAGCGGACCACGCCCGGCGCGGTACCCGCCGACGCGGCGACGCTGTTCGCGCCGGAGGCCGCCCAGGGCTTCCGGGACCGCTGGCGCGACGTGCAGCTGCGCTTCGTGGACGACCCGCGCGCCGCGGTCGGCGAGGCGGAGTCGCTGGTCGAGGAGGCGATCGAGGCGCTCTCCACGGCCCTGCGCGAGCAGCGCACCCGGCTCGGCGCCTGGCAGGAGTCCGGCTCCACCGACACCGAGCAGCTCCGGGTCGCCGTGCGCGGCTACCGCGACTTCCTGGACCGCGTGCTGGGCCGCTGAGAAACCGCCACGAAGCCCCGGCCGGTGACCCGGCCGGGGCTTCCGCACGCCCGGACCGAACAGCAGGTATGAAACCTCGCAATCGGGGTACGTGCGGTCAGCGGTGACACGAGGGGAGCACGGCCATGGGCGGCGGCGGCCTGCGATTGAACATGAACGCCCTGGACTATCTGATCCTGGCGCTCTACTTCGTCACGGTGCTCGGCGTCGGTTTCGCCGCCCGGCGCGCGATCCGCACCAGCGTGGACTTCTTCCTCTCCGGCCGCTCACTGCCCGCCTGGGTCACCGGCCTGGCGTTCGTCTCGGCGAACCTGGGCGCGCTGGAGATCATCGGCATGGCCGCCAACGGCGCTCAGTACGGCATCATGACCGTGCACTACTACTGGATCGGCGCCGTACCGGCGATGGTCTTCCTCGGCATCGTGATGATGCCGTTCTACTACGGTTCCAAGGTCCGCAGCGTGCCGGAATACCTGCGGCTGCGCTTCAACCGCCCCACCCACCTGCTCAACGCGATCAGCTTCGCGGTCGCGCAGGTGCTCATCGCGGGCGTGAACCTCTACGCGCTGGCCCTGATCATGCAGGCGCTGCTCGGCTGGCCGCTCTGGTTCGCGATCATCGTCGGTGCGGTGATCGTGCTGGCGTACATCACCGTCGGCGGGCTCTCCGGCGCCATCTACAACGAGGTGCTCCAGTTCTTCGTGATCATCGCCGGTCTGGTGCCGATCACGGTGATCGGGCTGGTCAAGGTCGGCGGCGTGAGCGGCCTGATGGACGCGGTCCGTGACTCCAGGCTCGGCGAGGCCGGGCTGCACGCCTGGGAGGGCACCGGAAGCACCGACAACCCGCTCGGCGCGCACTGGCTGGGCATCGTCTTCGGCCTCGGCTTCGTGCTCTCCTTCGGCTACTGGACCACCAACTTCGCCGAGGTGCAGCGCGCCCTGTCCGCGCGGAACATGAGCGCCGCCCGGCGTACGCCGATCATCGCCGCGTACCCGAAGCTGCTGATCCCGGCGGTCACCGTGATCCCCGGCCTGATCGCCCTGGTCACCGTGAAAGGGCTGGGCGCCGACGAGGGCGACCTGGTCTACAACAACGCGATCCCGCTGCTCATGCGCGACCTGCTGCCCAACGGCGTGCTCGGAATCGCGGTCACCGGCCTGGTGGCCTCGTTCATGGCCGGCATGGCGGCGAACGTCAGCGGCTTCAACACCGTGTTCACGTACGACATCTGGCAGGCGTACTTCCGGCGCGACATGCCGGACGAGCACTACGTGAAGGTGGGCCGGCTCGCCACCGTCGGCGCCGTGGTGATCGGCATCGGCACCGCGTTCATCGCGGCCGGGTTCAGCAACATCATGAACTACATCCAGGCGCTGTTCTCGGTGTTCAACGCGCCGCTGTTCGGCACGTTCATCATCGGCATGTTCTGGCGGCGGATGACGCCGCTGGCCGGGTTCTGGTCGCTGCTGTCCGGCACCGTCGTCGCCACCGCCACGTATCTGCTCTACAAGGGCGGCGTGATCAGCTTCAACTCGGACCTGGAGGAGAGCTTCTGGGGCGCGGGCCTGGCCTTCGCCACCGTCGCGGTGGTGGCCGCGATCGTCACGCCGCTGACCCGGCCGAAGACCGACGACCAGCTGACCGGGCTGGTGTACGGCCTCAGCGACACCACGCTCGCCGACGACTCGCTGGCCGGCGACGCCGCCTGGTACCGCTCCCCGGTGCTGCTCGGCGTCGTCGCGGTGATCCTCGCCGCACTGTTCTACATCCCGGTCTTCTGAAGGAGGGGACGCACGCCATGGCAGACGACGCGGACCGCCACTACCAGGGCGGCGAGGCGCACGACCCGCTGGTCGACGAGACCGAGGACGTCCGGGAGGAACGCTCCGCCGCGGCCCGGCTCTTCGACATCCGCCGGGTCATCGGTGGCCTGTTCGTGGTGTACGGGCTGATCGTCGGGCTGATGGGGCTGTTCGACACGTCCGCCGAGATCGACAAGGCGCAGGGCGTCCGGATCAACCTGTGGGCCGGCGCGGCGATGCTGGTGTTCGGCCTGCTGATGCTGCTGTGGCTGCGGCTGCGCCCGACCGAGACGCCGGAGCCGCACCGCGACGAGTCCTGACCCCCGCCGCCCGCATGGCACGGCCCGCACCGGGTACGCGACGGGGATCAGGCGGAAGGGACAGGAGGGCAGCAGCATGACCGATCGTGACCGCGGTGGCGAGCGGCCGCTGGAGGAGACCCCCGAGGTGGCCGCGGCGGTGGACGACGACAGCACGGTGCCCCAGTTGCGCAGCGCCGGCACCGACCCGGACAACCCCGTCTTCACCGAGCCCGACGGGGCGGTGCCCGACACCGGGTCGCCGAACCTCATCGGTGACCCGTACGCGGCCGGTACCGGCGCGACAGGCACCGGCACCGGTGCCGCACCGGACGACATCCGCACCGGCGCCGAGCAGCCGTGGGATCCGGAGGACCTGGTGCAGGCCCGGGGCCAGGACGTGACCCCGGAGAACCTGGAGCGGGCCCGCCGCGACCTGGCCGAGCTGGGCCGGGCGGCGATCGAGCGCACCGTGCCCTGACCTTCGGCACGGCCGAGGGCCCCTGGCCGACGTGGGCGTCGACCAGGGGCCCGGGGAACCCGCGCGGCGGTGCCTCACTCCCGCCGCCGCGGGTGGCCCGTACCGCGGCTCAGGAGAGCGGCGGGTACGCGTTCTGCATGAGCTGCTGGAACTGGGCCGGGAACCAGGCGCCGGAGATCGGCGCGTCCGGCAGGGCGCCGGACATGCTGTTGCCGTTGCGGGCGTTACCGGTGTACGTCGGGTCGCACATCCGGTCGAAGCCCTTGCCCTCGTTGTTCGGGATCTCCTTGCTGGAGCCGTCCGACTCGCCCGGGGGCTTCACCCAGACGTAGGCGTCGATCCCGGTCTCCGGGTTGGCCCGCGGCCGCTCGCCGAGACCCGCACCGGCCTGGTTGCACCAGTTGCCGGCGTGAATGCGCCGGTCGACCCGGCCGCCGTTGACGTAGGCGTCCACGCTGGTCATCGGGCCCGGGCCGGTGGGCCGGGCGGTGCCGCCCCAACCGTTACGGGAGGTGTCGATCAGCATGCCGATGTTGCTGTCGAAGCCGACCGAGACCAGCTTCTGCCGGAACGCCTGGGCGAACGACAGCTCGTCGACGTACTGGTTCCAGTCGATCCACTTGGACTGCCGGACCGTCTGGCCGTTCACCGAGTCGGTGACCTTGACGTACGGCTCCTTCAGAGCGGAGTAGTTCGCCGTGTTGACGATGAAGCCCTGCACGTTGGCGACGGTGCTGCCGGACGCCACGGCGGCGGCCTTGAGCTGGTCGGCGACCGGGCCGAAGTTGCTGTCCCAGCCGATCCAGCCGTGGTGGGCGGCGTCGATGTAGTTGTAGACGTTGCCGATCGCGCCCAGCTTCGCCAGGGCGTAGCCGACACCGTTCACGTACGCGCCGTTGGCCTTCACGGTGTCACACATGACGGTCCCGCCCGGGTTGCCCGAGGTGTTGGTCACCAGGTTGGGCAGCGAGTCGATCTCGATGATGTTGACGATGCGCAGGTTCCGGTACTTCGCGTCGCCCTGGATCGCGGCGATCGGGTCGATGTACTCGGCCTTGTACCTGGGCAGCTCGTCCGGGCCCAGCTCACCGTTGGAGGCGAGCGCCGCACAGTCGCGGCCCGGCAGGTTGTAGATGACGAACTGGATGTAACCGGCACCCTGGGCGAGCGCGGCGTCCAGGTGGTCACGGACGCCCATCGCCCCGTTGGAGCTGCTGTCCGGCGTGCCGTTGATGGCGGCGATCCGGTCGATCCAGACGGCGGTCGGGTTGTTCGACACCCGGTTGCCGCCGGACACCGACTCGGCCTTGGCCTTCCACTCGGGGTTCACGTACCCCTTCACGCCGGCGTACGGGTTGTCGACCCGCTGCCCGGGCGGCGGGGTCGTCGTCGGCGGCGTCGAGGTCGGCGGGGTCGACGTCGGCGGGGTGCTCGTGGGGGGCGTGCTGGTCGGCGGCGTGCTCGTCGGCGGGGTGCTCGTCGGCGGGGTGCTGGTGGTCGGCGTGCCGCCGTTGCACACGGTGCCGTTGAGCGTGAACTGGGTCGGCTTGGGGTTGCTGCCGCTCCAGGAGCCGTTGAAGCCGATGGTGGTGCTGGCGCCGCTGGCGAGCGACCCGTTGTACGACTCGTTCTGCGCGGTGACGTTCTGGCCGCTCTGGGACCACCGCGCGGACCAGCCGTTCACCACCCGCTGCGAGCTGTTCGGGAAGGTGAAGCCGAGGTTCCACGAGCTGAGCGCGTCACCGATGTTCTTGATGGTCACGGTGCCGGTGAATCCACCGGGCCAGTCGCTGGTCGTGTAGGTCACGCTGCACTGGGTGGCGGCCTGCGCCGCGGTGACCGGGAGGGTCACCAGTCCACCGGCTACCAGGACGCCGGCGCCGGTGAGCGCAAGCGTCCGGTTCCGGCCGGACAGCCTTCTCCACAGATTCATGCCAATGATCTCCTTGGGCGAGACCGGATCCGCGTACGGCCCGGCGCAATGGCGGCTGCGGTCGTCCTGCGGGAACGACCGTGCGCGCCACGGGTTACTTTCGGGGGACGCCCGACCCGGACGGGCGTTGTGGGGGTGGTGGTGCCGGCCGGTCCGCAGGACCGGCCGATGGAGCCGGACGTCGGCCGGTGGTGCCGGCTGCCCTCGACGTCTGAGCTCGCGGTGTGGCTCCCCGAACCGCGTGCAGCGATTCTTGCATGGGAGCGCTTCCATGGCAATGGCTCGATGCGGCTCACCCCACCGTACCGCCGCCCCCACTCCCGCCGCCCCACCGGCGCCCCTGCCCGGTGGAACACCACGGGTGTCGAACCGGCCCGGAGACACCCATGACGTTCCACTCGGCGCGCGGACCGCGGCCGCGGTATAGGCCACCCGATCCGCGCGCGGCGTCGGACAGGACGCGCATCCGCACCAACATCAGCAAATCCCTAAAAGCGAATCTTTCCCCGAATAAGTCGCGAAAAGGTCTAACGTCGGCCTTAGCTCGACTGACGTCGGGCTCAGGACGAACAGGGATGGAGACGCTGGTCATGGCTAAGAAGATGCTCGGGAAGGTGGTCGCGGGCGCCGCCCTCGGCGGAGCCGGCCTTCTCGCGTTCACCCCGGGAATGGCCTACGCGGGCGGGCACGACGAGGGCAAGGTCATCGCCAAGCCCCACGTGGTGAAGGCGGGGGACACCGTCGAACTGCTCGCGATCTGCTCCGAGCCGCAGAAGCACGCCACCGTCTGGTCGAAGGTCACCGGCAAGGTCGACCTGCACCCGGCCCGCGACGGCGAGCACGGCGACTGGGCCGACCGCGGCGGCGACTGGGGCGGCGACCAGGACTGGGGCTGGGACGACAAAGGCCCGGACGGCAAGGACGACCACGGCAAGGGCCCGGACGGCAAGGACGAGCACGGCAAGGGCCCGGACGGCCGCGGCGAGCCGGGCGGGGACGGGCACGGCCCGGACGGCAACGGCCCGGGTGGCAACGGCCCAGGTGGGAACGGCCCCGGCGGGAGCGGCCCGGGTGGCAACGGGCCCGGCGGGAACGGCCCGGGTGGCGACGGCATGCCGCAGCCTCCGGCGGACCAGCCCCAGCCGCCGGCCGGCCAGCCGGAAGGGCAGCCGCAGCCGGGTGGCGCGGGCGCCGGCGCGGCCGTCGACCCCGGCGACTGGCAGGGGCACGACGAGTACGGCCAGGACGCCGAGCCGGGCTGGGAGAAGGAGAAGCCGGGCGGGCCGGACTGGACCAAGGACGAGCACGGCCCCGACGGCAAGGACCGGCACGGCAAGGACGCCAAGGACGAGCACGGCAAGGACGACCGTGGCGGCCGGCCGGACGACAAGGGCATGGACGGCAAGGACGAGCACGGCTCCTGGCAGGACGGCGAGGGCGACTGGCAGGGCGGCAAGGACGACTGGCAGGCGAGCGGAGGCGCCTGGCAGGAGGACAGGGGCGACTACGGCAAGGACGCCGAGCGCGACTACGGCAAGGACGAGTGGGAGCACGGGAAGGACTTCGTCTACTACGGCGAGGCCACCGTGTCCCACGACGCCCGGCCGGGCCGGTACGAGCTGCGGGGCACCTGCGGTGAGGGCGAACTGGTGGTCCTGCCGCGCGGTGGGGTCGACGGCGGCGACGGTGGCATGACGACCACCGGCGTGGACCGTACCCTCGCCACCGGCGGCGCGGGCATGATCGGCGCCGCGGCGCTGGGCGGCCTGGTGCTGCTGCGCCGGCGGCGGGCCGGTGGCCTGGTCTGACCGGACGACGACCCGGGCCGGCGGCCGCCACGGAAGTCCGTGGCGTGCCGCCGGCACGGCCGTCGTCGTCCTGCTCGCCATGGCCGGGGCCGGTCTGATCGGCGCGTCCGTCCGGACCGTCCCGCCACCGTCACCGCCGCAGCCGCTCGGCCAGGCGGCGCCGGTCACCACCGGCCCGCAGAGCGATCCGGGTGGCGCCGACGCCGACCCGGACGCCGAGAGCCGACCCGCACCGGGCGCCGAGGCCCAACCGGCACCGGGCACCACCGGCCCGTCCACACCGGGTGGCACCGGCCGGCCGGCAGCGGACGCCGCCGGGGGCGGCCCGGCGACGCCGGGTCCACCGATCGGCGCCACCCCGGGCGCCGCAGCCGTCCCGGAGACCCCGAACACGACGGGCGCCGCCCCGGCCCCGCTGCCCCGGTCGGCGCCGGTCACCATCTCGATCCCCCGCATCGGGGTGCAGGCGCCGATCATGTCGCTCGGCACGAACCCGGACGGCACGGTCCAGGTGCCCCCGCTGGACCAGGCCATGAACGCCGGCTGGTACTCCCCCGGCGCCAGCCCGGGCGAGGCCGGCAACGCGGTGATAGTGGGTCACGTCGACTCCGCCCAGCTCGGCCCGGCGGTGTTCTTCAACCTCGGCGCGCTGGTGGCGGGCGACACCATCGTGGTGGCCCGGCAGGACGGCTCGTCCGCCACGTTCACGGTGCGGGAGGTCGCGTCGTACCCGAAGACCGCCTTTCCCGCCGCGCAGGTCTACGGCCCGTCGGACGTGCCCGCCCTGCGCGTGGTGACCTGCGGCGGGGTGTTCGACAAGACGGCCGGGAGCTACCTGAACAACATCGTCGTCTACGCCCCGATGACAAGCTGAGGGCGGGAACGGCAGTGGCCCGGCGGTCGGGGAACCGACCACCGGGCCACCCGTGCGTCAGCGTCAGGCCGCCGCCGAGGTCCGGACCAGGGTACGGATCTGGCGCAGCAGCACCGACAGCGCGGACAGGTCGGCGCGGGACTCGTCGAACTCCCCCATCGCCCGGTGCGCCCGGTGGATCGAGGTGGCGTTCGCCTGCTCCCACTCCTGCACCCGCTCCACCGGCGGCACGTCCTCCGGCGTGGACCCGAGCACCTCCGCGGTGAGCGCGGCCAGCGCGGCGTACAGGTCGTAGCGCAGCGCCATCCGGGCCAGCGTCTGCCACCTGTCCTCGCGGGGCAACAGGGAGATCTTCGACAGCAGCGCGTCGACCCGGAACCGGTCGGAGAGCACGAAGTAGACCGAGGCCACCTCGCTCACGTCCCGCCCGGTCGCCTGCGCCGTCTCGACGATGTCGAGCAGGCCGAAGCTGTACATCAGGCGGGTCGCCTGCTCGGCCAGGTCACGCGGCAGCCCGCGCTCGACCAGCGACTCGATGTGCGCCGCGATGGCCTCCCGCTCGGTGCCCCAGAACCGGTTCTCCAGGTCCGGCAGGAGCCGGGCCACACCGTCGCGCAGCCGGGCGATCTCCGCCGGCACGTCGATCGGCGAGCGCCGGTTGGTGACCAGCCAGCGCACCGCGCGGTCGAGCAACCGCCGGGTGTCCAGGTAGACGGCGGTCTGCAACTCGGGCGAGACCTTGTTGTCGAGCGCCTCGACCGCGTCCCACAGGTCGCGCAGGCCGAACACCTCACGGACCACCACGTACGCCCGGAGCACGTCGGCAGCGGACGCCGCCGTCTCCTCGACCACCCGGAAGACGAACGAGATGCCGCCCCGGTTGATCGCCTCGTTGACCAGGACCGTGGTGACGATGTCCCGGCGCAGGCGGTGCCGGCCCATCCGCTCGGCGAAGCGCTGCCGCAGCGGCGTCGGGAAGTAGTTGACCAGGACCTCGGTCGTCCACTCCTCGTCCGCCAGGCCCTCGCCGACGATCTCGCGCTCCAGCACGATCTTGACGTACGCGAGCAGCACCGCGAACTCCGGCGCGGTCAGGCCGCTCTCGGTGCGGACCGCCAGCTCCTCGTCCGAGGGCAGCGCCTCCAGCGCCCGGTTCAACGCGCCGGACCGCTCCAGCTCGTTGATCATCCGCCGGTGCACCGGGAGCAGCGAGGCGGCCTGGGCCTGGGCGTTGTTGAGCGCCCGGGCCTGGTCGTAGTTGTCCCGCAGCACCAGCTCGGCGACCTCGTCGGTCATCTGGGCCAGCAGCTCGTCGCGTTCCGGCCGGTCCAGCTCACCGTCGGCCACCGCCGTGTTGAGCAGGATCTTGATGTTGACCTCGTGGTCGGAGCAGTCCACACCGGCCGCGTTGTCGATGAAGTCGGTGTAGATGCGGCCACCGGTCGAGGCGTACTCGATCCGGCCCTGCTGGGTGAAGCCCAGGTTGCCGCCCTCGCCGACCACCCGGCAGCGCAGGCCCTTGCCGTCCACCCGGATGGCGTCGTTGGACTTGTCCCCCACCTCGGCGTTGGTCTGGCTGGACGCCTTCACGTAGGTGCCGATGCCGCCGTTCCAGAACAGGTCGACCGGCGCGGTGAGGATCGCCTTCATCAGCTCCTGCGGGCTGAGCTGCGTGACGTCCTCGTCGAGGCCGAGCACCGCGCGGACCTGCGGCGAGATCGGCACCGACTTCGCCGTACGCGAGTGGACGCCGCCGCCGGCGGAGATCAGCTCGCGGTCGTAGTCCTCCCACGACGAACGCGGCATGTCGAACAGCCGCTTGCGCTCCTGGAAGGACCGGGCCGAGTCCGGATCCGGGTCCAGGAAGATGTGCCTGTGGTCGAACGCGGCCACCAGCCGGATGTGCTTCGACAGCAGCATCCCGTTGCCGAACACGTCGCCGGACATGTCGCCGACGCCGACAACTGTGAAGTCCTGCGTCTGGGTGTCGTGGCCCAGCTCCCGGAAGTGCCGCTTGACCGACTCCCAGGCGCCCCGGGCGGTGATGCCCATCTTCTTGTGGTCGTAGCCGGCCGAGCCGCCGGAGGCGAACGCGTCGCCCAGCCAGAAGTTGTGCGCCTCGGAGATCTCGTTGGCGATGTCGGAGAACGTCGCGGTGCCCTTGTCGGCGGCCACGACCATGTACGGGTCGTCGCCGTCGTGCCGGACCACGTCGTCGGGCGGCACGATCTCGCCGCTGACGATGTTGTCGGTGACGTCGAGCAGCGCGGAGATGAACTCCTTGTAGCAGATCACCGCCTCGTCCCGGTCGCCCGGCTTCTGCTTGAGCACGAAGCCGCCCTTGGCGCCGACCGGCACGATCACCGCGTTCTTCACCATCTGCGCCTTGACCAGGCCGAGCACCTCGGTCCGGAAGTCCTCGCGCCGGTCGGACCAGCGCAGGCCGCCGCGGGCCACCGGCCCGTAGCGCAGGTGCACGCCCTCGAACCGGGGCGAGTAGACGAAGATCTCGAACTTGGGCCGCGGCGCCGGCAGGTCCGGGATGGCCTGCGGGTCCAGCTTGAACGCCACGTACGCCTTGGGCCGCCCGCCCACCGGCTTCTGGTAGAAGCTGGTGCGCAGCGTGGCCTGGATCAACGTCAGGTACGACCGCAGGATGCGGTCCTGGTCGAGGCTGGCCACCTCGTCCAGCGCCGCACCGATCGCGTCGACCAGCTCGCCGCTGCGCTGCCGCCGCTCGTCGAGCGTGGTGGCGCCCGGGGCGAACCGGGTCTCGAACAGCTTCACCAGCAGTTCGGCGATCTGCGGGTACGCGATGAACGTCTGCTCCATGTACTCCTGGGAGAACACGGTGCCGGCCTGGCGCAGGTACTTCGCGTACGCGCGCAGCACGACGACCTGCCGCCAGGTGAGCCCGGCCCGGAGCACCAGCTCGTTGAAGCCGTCCACCTCGGCCTCGCCCCGCCAGGCGGCGGCGAAGGCGTTCTCCACGTGCGGGCGCACCTCGGCCAGGTCCTGGTGCCGCTCGGGCAGCTCCAGACCGAAGTCGTAGAGCCAGATCCGGCCGTCGACGCGTTCCACCTCGTACGGGTGCTCGTCGACCACCTTCACACCGAGCGAGTGCAGCACCGGCAGCACGGCGGAGAGCATCATCGGCTCGCCGTACCGGTAGACCTTGAACCGCACGTCCATCGTCTCGTCGGCGTCGACGGCGCGGGCGGCGTACGGACGCGGCGGCGCCTGCTTGCGGAACAGGTGCATCTCCAGCTGGCCGGGCTCCTCCAGCAGCTCCAGCTTCGCCAGGTCCTTCATCGCCTCGTACGGCGTGTGCCCGTCCTTGTAGCCCTCCGGGAACGCGTCGGCGTACCTGGCGAACAGGTGCTTGGCCTGCTCGTCACCGAGCTTGCGTTCCAGCACCAGCCGGTAGTCGTCGTCCCACAGCCGGGTCGCGTCGGCCAGCTCCTCGGCGAGCAGGTCGGCGTCGATGTCGCCGGGCGGGTTGTTCGGGTCGGTACGCACGATGAAGTGCACCCGGGCCAGCATCGACTCGGTCACCCGCGTGGTGTAGTCGACGCCGACGCCGTTCAGCTCGCGCAGCAGGATGTCCTGCATGCGCAGCCGGTTCTGCGTGGTGAACCGGTCCCGCGGCAGGTAGATCAGGCAGGAGATGAACCGCCCGTACGCGTCGCGGCGCAGGAACACCCGCAGCTGCCGGCGACCCGCCATCCGCAGCACGCCGATCACCGCGTGGTACAGGTCGTCGGTCTTGATCTGGAACAGCTCGTCGCGCGGGTAGGTCTCCAGGATCTGCAGCAGATCCTTGCCGGAGTGGCTGCGCAGGCTCAGGCCCGAGCGGTCGAGCACCTCGGCGACCTTGCGCCGGACCACGGGCAGCTCCTGCACGCTGGTCCGGTACGCGGCGGTGGAGAACAGGCCCAGGAAGCGCCGCTCCCCGACCACCTCGCCGGCCTCGTTGAAGATCTTGAAGCCGATGTAGTCGAGGTACGCCGAGCGGTGCACAGTGGCACGCGAGTTGGCCTTGGTGATGATGAGCAGGCGCTTCTCCAGCACCTTCTCGTGCGCCTCGGGCGTCATCGAGTTCAGCGACCGGGCCTCCGGCGAGTCGGAACGCAGGATGCCCAGCCCGGTGCCGAGCACCGCCTCCAGCGCCTGCCCGCCGCGCACACCGTCGGTGTGGACCAGGCGGTACTCCCGGTAACCGAGGAACGTGAAGTGGTCGTGCGCCAGCCAGCGCAGCAGCTCCACCGAGTCGGTGATGTCCTTCTCCGGCACCGGCGGTCGGTTGTCCGACGTCCGGGCGGCGGCCAGCTCGTCGGCGAGCGCGAGGGCCCGCTGCCGCATCTTCGGCCAGTCCTCGACCGCCTCGCGCACGTCGGTGAGCACCCGCTGCAACTCGCGCCGCAGCGTCTCCCGCTCGGCCGGGTCGCGGACCGGGTCGATCTCGATCCGCATCCAGCTCTCGACCAGGTCACCGGCGATGGCGTCGTCCGGCTCCACGTCCGCCGACACCTCGGTGAGCCGGCCCAGCGGCTCGCGCCGCACCACGACCAGCGGGTGCACCAGCAGGTGCACGTCCAGGTGGCGGGAGTTCAGCAGGGCGGTCACCGAGTCGACGAGGAACGGCATGTCGTCGGTGACGATCTCCACCACCGTGTGGTGCTGCTCGGCGTCCGGCTCGTGGATGCGGAGCTTCAGTTCGCCCGGCACCCGCTGCTGAGCCAGGTCCCGGTGCGCCCGGGCCGCCTCCAGCATCTCCTCGGCGGTGAAGCCGATCAGCTCCTCGTCCGGCGCGAACCGCCAGAAGCGGTCCACCAGTGTGGCCGCGTCGTGGTCGTCGCCGGCCAGCGCGACCGCCTGGGCGACCAGCCGCTCCGCGTTGGGAACGGGCTCGTCCAGCTCGGCGTCCTCCGACTCGTCGGCCAGCGCCTGCGCGGGCAGGCCCAGGTCGTAGAGGGTGTCGATGCTGGAACCGGTCATCCCGGTCACTCCTGTGTCGAGACGGCTGAAACCGTCTCCGTCGGTCGCCGAATCGAAGCTGTCGTCGTCCCGGCCGGTGTCAGCCTGCCGGAGGTCGGGTCCCGGTTTGATCGCCGGACGCCGGTCCATCGGTGCCACTCCCCTCGACCCACCGCGTTGTGGGTCACTCTGCCGCCCAGCCTAGGCCCTACCGCGCGGTACCTCCCGCGGCGGATCACTGGCCGGACGTCCGGATCGGGACTCTGTCCTTTCACCCGTTGCGGGGCCGAGGTCGGCCGCTCGCGGAGTACCCCGACTGGCGATGTTCATCACACTGCCACACGCTGCTTCTCGCGCTGCCGGAGGCCGTGGCGGGGCGGTGGCGAACGCCGGGTCGTACTAGCGTGCAGGGCAGTTGAGCACCGGAGGGACCGCTTCATGCCCGTGTCGTACCCCGTCCGCCCCCGCCGCCACACCCGTCACCGTGCCCTCGCGGCCCTGGCCGCAGTCCTGGTCACGGCCGGTGCGCTGACCGGATGCTCCGGGGACGACGGCCCGGAGGCGGCCGTCGAGGCGTTCCTCGGCGGCTGGCGCTCCGGCGACCTGCAGGCGGTCGGCTTCGTCCAGCCGGCCGGCGGGCGGGTGCCCGCCGGCGACGTGACCAAGCAGATCCAGGCGCTCGCCGGCGCGCTCGCGGCCGACCCGCCGGAGCTGGCGCGTACCGGCGACATCACCACCAAGGGCGACGTCGCCACCGCCCGGGTCAAGGTGAGCTGGGCGCTGCCCGGCGGTGGCACCTGGGCCTACGAGAATCCGGTACGCCTCAAGCGCGGCGGCGACGAGCAGTGGCAGGTGATCTGGGAGCCGTCGGTGGTGCACGAGAAGCTGGAGAGCGGCGACAGGATCGCGCTTCGGCGGGAGCCGGCGCAGCGCGCCGGTGTGCTCGACGCGGCCGGTCAGCCGATCGTCGCGCCGCGCCCGGTGGTCCGGGTGCAGCTCGTCCCCGGCGAGATCGACGACGTCCCCGGCATGGTCAAGAAGCTGGACGCCGCGTTCAAGGCGATCCGGCCCGCGCTCACCCCGCCGGTCGACCTGGGCGACCTGCCCAAGCGGCTCAAGGAGGCCAAAGCGGACGGCCTGGTCGAGGTCGTGACGTTGCGCGACGAGGCGTACCGGCAGATCAAGCCGCGCATCTACGACCTGCCCGGCACCCGGTTCGTCTCGGAGCAGCTCATGCTGGCACCGACCCGCGAGTTCGCCCGGGCCCTGCTCGGCTCGGTCGACCAGGCCACCGCCGACGACCTCCAGGCCCACCCCGAGCGGTACGCGCGCGGTGACCTGGTCGGCCACGGCGGGCTCCAGGGCCGGTACGACGAGCGCCTGCGCGGCGTCCCCGGCGTCACCGTCATCACCGAGCGGACCACCCCGGACGGCAAGGTCGAGCCGACCGGCACGGAGCTGTACCGCGCCGACCCGAAGCCCGGTCAGCCGGTGAAGACGACGATCGACGCGGCCACCCAGAACGCCGCCGACGCCGCGTTGCGCGGGCAGACCCGCCGGTCCGCCCTGGTCGCCGTGCGGATCAGCGACGGCGCGGTGCTGGCCGCCGCGAACGGCCCGGGTGCGGCGGGCGAGAACCTCGCCTTCACCGCCCAGGTGCCGCCCGGCTCGACGTTCAAGGTGGTCAGCGCGCTCGGCCTGCTCGACCGGGGCGCGGTGACCCCGCAGACGACTGTGAACTGCCCGAAGACGGCGACCGTCGAGGGCCGGATCTTCAAGAACTCGGACGACTTCGAGCTGGGCGCGGTGCCGTTCGCCACCGACTTCGCCAAGTCGTGCAACACCGCGTTCACCGCGCTGGCGCCGAAGCTCGGCCCGGACGGGCTGGCGCAGGCCGGCCGTACGCTCGGCCTGGAGGCCGCGTGGGATCTGGGCACCGACGCGTTCACCGGCAAGATCTCCGCAAACGGCTCGGCCACCGAGCAGGCCGCCGCCGCGATCGGTCAGGGCACCACGCTGGTGAGCCCGCTGGCGATGGCGAGCGCCACGGCAGCAGTGGCCCGGGGCAGGTTCGAGCAGCCCAAGCTGCTGCTCGACCCGGCGCCGGCCAAGCCCGCACCGGCCGGGGAGGCGCTCAAGCCGGAGTCGGTGACGGCGCTGAAGTCGATGATGCGCGGGGTGGTCACCGCGGGCAGCGGCAGCGCGCTGGCGGACGTGCCGGGCGAGCCGGTGCACGGCAAGACCGGCACCGCGGAGTACGACAACAACCCGGCGCACACGCACGCCTGGTTCGTGGGCTGGCAGGGAGACGTGGCCTTCGCCGTCTTCGTCGAGCAGGGCGGGGCGGGCTCGAAGGTGGCGGCGCCGATCGTCGAGAAGTTCCTGCGCGGCCTGGCCGCGAGCTGAGCGGGTTCCGCACCGCCGTGCGCCGCGAGCTGAGGCGTACCGGTCAGGCGATGTCGATGCCGGAGCGGGCCGGGTCCGGCTCGTCTCCGGCGGAGGCGCGGCGCAGCAGGCCGGGCCCGAGCGGGTCGTCACCGAGGTCGTCGTCGGCGGTCGGGTCGGGCCCGATCGGTTCCACCGCGACCGCGGGCGCCGGTACGGCCGCCGGGGCGGGCAGCGGCTCGGGCTCCGGCCGGCTGTCGGCGGCGCGGGGCGCCGGGGCGACGGGTCCGGCCGGCAGCAGCCGGGGCGGCACGGCACCCGGCGCGACCACAGGGGCGAGCCCGGCCACCACCGTGTTCACGATCTCGGCCGCGTACGCCCCGTCCGGGTCGTAGTCGGGGTCGAACACGGTCAGCTCGACGCCGAGGCAGTGCGGGGTGTCGACCAGCCCGGCGAGCAGGATCTCCAGCTCGGCGAAGGCGATGCCGCCCGGGTCGGGCGCGTCCACGGCGGGCATCACCGCCGGATCGAGCACGTCCACGTCGATGTGCACCCAGTAGCCGGCGCAGTCGACGAGCTGCTCGTGCGCCCACTGGGCGGTCCGGGCGGCGCCCTCGGCGCGCAGCGCCGGCACCGGCCGGGTGGTGATGCCGGCGGCCTGGAGGTCGAGCCGGTACTCGTCCTGTGCCCGGATGCCGAGTACCACCACGTCGATGTCCCGGAAGTACGGCCGGCGGCCCTCGATCGCGGCCAGGTCGGGCTGCCCCCGGCCGGTGACCAGGGCGAGATCCTCCCCGGCGGCGGCGCCGACGTACGAGGCGTTGCCGGGGTGCCGGAAGTCGGAGTGGCCGTCGACGAAGACCAGCCCGATCCGCCCGCCGACCGCCTCGCCGAGGCGGTGCATGGCCAGCGCCGAGCCGAGCAGCACCGAGCAGTCGCCGCCGAGCACCAGCGGGAACTCGCCCCGGTCGATGATCGCGCCGATCCGGTCGGCGAGCGCCACCGAGTACGCGGAGATCTCCGGTGCGTGGCAGACGCCGTCACCGGGCCGCCAGTCGCCCGGGTCGTACCGGGGCGGGGTGAGGCAGCCGGCGTCGCGGGCCCGCAGCCGCGCGAGCAGGCCGTGGTCGCGCAGCGCACCCGGCGCCTTGCCGCACCCGGGGACGGAGCTCGCGGTGGGCGGGCGCAGTCCGAGGTTCGTCGGCGCGTCGAGGACGGCGATCCGGCGCATCATGGGCTCCCGTCCTCGGCGGTCGGGCGGGCCGGCGGTGCGCCGGCCCGCGCGGGTTGACTCAGAACAGCGCGCTGGCCAGGGCGCGTCGGGCGGAGGCCACGGCGGGGTCGTCCGGGCCGGCGATGGTGAACAGGCCGAGCAGGTGCTGGCGTACCCGGTCCCGGTCGTCGCCGGCGGTGCGCCGGACCAGGCCGACCAGCCGCTTGTACGCCTCGTCGGCGAGGCCGCTGAGCACCTCGATGTCGGCGGCCAGCAGCTGGGCGTCCACGTCGTCCGGGGCGGCCGCTGCGGCGTCCAGCGCGCCCTGCGGGTCGGCGCCGGCCACCCGGCGGGCCAGCCCGACCTGCGCCAGGCCCGCCTCCGCCGCCGCGTCGGCCGGGGTCTCGGCGAGGATCTTCCGGTACGCCGCCTCGGCCGCGTCGAGGTCACCGCTCATCAGCGCGTCGTCGGCGGCGTCGAGGCGCGGATCCTCCGGTTCGGCGACGGTGACGCCACCGGCCTTGAGCACGGCCTGGAGCCACTGTCGCAACTGCGACTCGGGGACCGGGCCGGGGAAGGCGTCGATCGGGCGGCCGCCGACGATGGCGTACGTGGTGGGCAGCGTCTGGAGCTGGAACATCTGCGCGAGCCGCGGCTGCTGCTGCACGTCGACCCGGGCCAGCAGCCACGCTCCGCCGCCCTCGGCGGCCAGCCGCTCCAGCACCGGGGCGAACTGGTCGCTCTCCGGGTAGCCGGCGGCACCGAAGAAGACCACTACCGGTGTGGTGAGCGAGCGTTCGAGCACCTCGGACTGGATGTTCGCCTCGGTCACGTCGATCACGGCGGCGGAGCCGGCGGGGCTGCCCGGCAGCCCGGTCGGCCCAGCGCCCTGGGACGGTGTGGCGGAGGAGGTGTCGGCAGGTGCGGGGGTGCGCAGCGCGCTGAGGTCGACCGCGCCGCGGGTGAAGATCGACGAGGTGATCCGTGGGTCGCTCATGGTTGTCTAGTCTCGCACGTACGCGACGGATCTCCGACCAGCCGCGACGGCGACAGTCACCACTCTCCCACCTGCTCAGCCAGTGAAGGAAGGGCCCCCTGTTAACGCCTGCGGTAGAGGAAGGGCCCCTTCTTAACCACGGCGTGTTAAGAAGGGGCCCTTCCTTGCAGAGGGGGGGGTCAGAAGCGGGCGGGTTCGCGGTAGACGCCCCACTCGGCGCGCAGCGCGTCGCAGATCTCGCCGAGGGTGGCCTCGGCGCGGACCGCGTCGAGCATGGCGGGGATCATGTTCTCGCCGGTCCGTGCCACCTCGACCATCCGCGCCACGGCGGCGGTGACGGCGGCGTCGTCGCGGGCCGACTTGCGCTCGGTGAGCACCCGGCGCTGCTCCAGCTCCACCTCGTGCGAGATGCGCAGGATCTCCAGGTCCTTGGCGACGGTGCCGGTGTGGCAGTTGACGCCGACGATCCGCTTGTCGCCCTTCTCCAGCGCCTGCTGGTAGACGAACGCCGACTCGGCGATGTGCCCGGTGAACCAGCCGTCCTCGATGCCGCGCAGGATGCCGGAGGTCATCGGGCCGATGGTGTGCGGGCCCTCGCCGCCGAGCTGCTTGATCCGGGCGAAGATCTCCTCCGCCTCGGCCTCGATCCGGTCGGTGAGCGCCTCGACGTACCAGGAGCCGCCGAGCGGGTCGGCCACGTTCGTCACGCCGGTCTCCTCCATCAGCACCTGCTGGGTCCGCAGGGCGATCTCGGCCGACTCGTCGGTGGGCAGGGCGAGCGTCTCGTCGAGGGCGTTGGTGTGCAGCGAGTTGGTGCCGCCGAGCACTGCGGCCAGGGCCTCCACGGCGGTGCGCACCACGTTGTTCACCGGCTGCTGCGCGGTCAGCGACACCCCGGCGGTCTGCGTGTGGAACCGCAGCCACTGCGCCTTCTCGCTGGTGGCGCCGTACACGTCGCGCAACCAGCGGGCCCAGATCCGGCGGGCGGCGCGGAACTTGGCGATCTCCTCGAAGAAGTCCACATGCGAGTCGAAGAAGAAGCTCAGGCCGGGGGCGAACGTGTTCACGTCCAGGCCGCGCGACAGGCCCAGCTCGACGTACCCGAATCCGTCGGCCAGCGTGTACGCCAGCTCCTGCGCGGCGGTCGAGCCTGCCTCGCGGATGTGGTAGCCGGAGACGGACAGCGGCTTGTACCGCGGGATCTCCCGGGCGCAGTACTCCATCAGGTCGCCGATGAGACGCAGGTGCGGCTCGGGGTCGAACAGCCACTCCTTCTGCGCGATGTACTCCTTGAAGATGTCCGTCTGGAGTGTCCCGTCCAGCGTGGACAGGTCGGCGCCCTGCCGCTCGGCGGCGACCAGGTACATGCAGAAGACCGGCACGGCCGGACCGGAGATGGTCATCGAGGTGGTCACGCCGGCCAGGTCGATGCCGTCGAACAGCACCTCCATGTCGGACGCCGAGTCGATCGCGACGCCACAGTGGCCGACCTCGCCGAGGGACTGCGGGTCGTCCGAGTCACGGCCCATCAGCGTCGGCATGTCGAAGGCCACGGAGAGACCGCCGCCGCCCGCGCCGAGGATCATTTTGTAGCGCTCGTTGGTCTGCCGGGCGTTGCCGAAGCCGGCGAACTGCCTGATGGTCCAGGTCCGCCCGCGGTAGCCGGTCGGATACAGACCCCTGGTGTACGGGAACTCGCCCGGCCAGCCGATCCGCTCGAACCCGGGGTACGGGGTGTCCTCCGGCGGGCCGTACACCGGCTCGACCGGCATTCCGGACAGCGTGGTGAAGTCCGCGTCGCGCTTGCGGGCGGCGTCGTAGCGGGCCTGCCAGCGGGCCCGACCGGCGGCGATCTCGTCAGCGTCCATGCGCGGAGCTCCTTCTCAAGTCGTCGTCCCGAGTCCGAGTGTAGAGCGAGATCCTGAACGATCCTTAAGGGCTCGCGTACCGGCCGGTAACCCGGCGACCGGCCCCGCCGGGACGACCGATCACCGTCGATCCGCAGGTCAGGGCGCTGTCTCACGTGGCGGACGACTGCCCGGCGCAGCCTCCCGGCCGCCGGGTTCCCGTGCCACACTCCCGCCGTGGGCAATCGAATCGCGACCCGGCTGATTACCTAGGCGGCGTACGCCTCCGCGTGCGCCGCCGGCCAAGCGATCCTGTCGGCTCGTCCTAGTGAGGCCCCCGTGAGCGTGTCCGCATCCACCCCCGCCACCGTCGACCATCCCCGGCCCGCCCCCGGCCGCCCGCACGACGGGCCCGCCGCCGAGCACGGCACGCCGAGCACGATGGTGATCCACCTCGGCGTCGGTCACTCCACGACCGGCCTGCTCAAGGTGCTGTCCGTGCTGCACTCCCGCCGGGTCGCCGTGTCACACGTCCAGTACGTGCAGTGCCCCGACCGGTCCGCGGTGATGATCGTCGAGTGCACCCCCGGCACGGCGCCGATGGAGACGGTCCGCAAGAGCGTCGCGAACGCCGTACCCGTGGTCAGTGTCAGCGTGCACACCGCGCCGGCCCGCGACGGCGTCCGGCGCCTGCGGTCGGGCCGCGGCACCCACAGGTGACGGGTCAGCCGGTGGGCTCCGGGCCGCCGGCGCGCATGACGTCCCGGGCGGTGAGCGCCACGTGCAGCGACAGGCGCCGCTCGCTGGAGTCCAGGTCGACGCCGAGCACCCGCTCGATCAACTCCAGCCGCTGGTAGAGCGCCGACCGCGACAGCGACATCGCGTCCGCCGCGCGCCGCTTGTTGCGCCCCTCCACCAGGTACGTCTCCAGCAGCGCGACGTGGTTCGTGCCGTGGCGCTGGTCGTAGGAGAGCAGCGGGCCCAGCTCGCGTTCGACGAACGTCTGGAGGCGCACGTCGTCGCGCAGCAGGTACAGCAGACCCCGGAGACGGACGTCGTGCAGCCGGTAGAACGGGCGCGGCTCGGCGGTGTGCACTGTCGCGTCGGCCACCTGCGCCGCCTCGACCAGTGAGCGCCGGGCCAGGTCGAGCGTCCGGACCACCGACCCGGCGGCGACCACCACGTCCGCGCCGGCCCGGTGGCCCGCCCGGGTGAGCGCGGCGGACAGGCCGCCCAGCGCCGCCTCGTCGGAGCCGGTCTCGTCGAGCGCGACGAGGAGGGTGACGCCGGTGCCGCCGGCCGCCTCGTCCACGTCGCCGGCGAGCGCGGCGAGGCCGCACTCGCGTACCGCCGTCTCCACCGCGTCGAGCAGAGCCCGCCGGTTCGCGGTCCCGTCGGCGCCGGCGCCCGGAGCGGGCCGGCGCCGCCGGACCACGACGCCGAGCAGCAGTCGCTGCTCCAGGACGACACCGAGCCCGCGCGCCCGCAGCGCCACGTCCCGGGTGGGCGCCGAGTGGGTGACGAGGCTCAGCAGCAGGCTGCTGCGCGCCTGCCGCTCGACCGACGACGAGTCCCGGGCGACGAGCTGGTTCAGCGCGATGGTGGATGCGGCGCGTTCCAGCAGCACCCGGGTCCGGGCCGGTGGTTCCTGGTCGCACAGCAGCACGAGCCGCCCCCACCGGTTGCCGCGCGCCTCGACGCTCGTCACCAGCCAGCCCGAGCGCGGCTCGTAGCCGGTGCCGGACGGGACCTCGACGG
Organism: Micromonospora sp. AB353; assembly: GCF_049538395.1. Lineage (NCBI taxonomy): Bacteria > Bacillati > Actinomycetota > Actinomycetes > Micromonosporales > Micromonosporaceae > Micromonospora > Micromonospora sp. AB353. The sequence goes on from NZ_JBMVFV010000013.1 coordinate 86,115, forward strand.
CGCGCGAGCGGGTCTCCCAGCGGTCGAGCAACTCCTCGGCCGTCAGCGGACCGGTCTCGTACGCCAGCACCTGGTGGGCGAGGTTCTCCAGCACCGCGGGCCGCCGGGACAGGCGGGTGACCTCGCGGAGCACCTGCCGGGGCTCGGCGCCCTCCACCGACAGCTCGGTGAAGATGCGGTGGATCTCGTCCTTCGCGAGCAGGTCCGCCGTCTGCTCCTCGACGATCACCGAGTGGACGACCTCGGTGACGGCGACGAACCGCATCTCGCGCCGCAGCGCGATCAGGGGCAGGTTCCGGCTACGGGCGTGCTCGACCAGCCCGGCCGGCAGTGTGCCGCCGAACCGGCGGCCCAGCTCGACCACCACGCCCGCCACGCCGACGGCAGCCAGGCCGTCGATCCACCGGCGCAGGCCGTCGTCGTCGGGGGGCAGGCCGATGCCGGTGGTCAGGACCAGCTCGCCACCGCGGAGCAGGTCGGCGATCTCGGGGATCTCGGCGACGTGCACCCAGCGCACCGGGGCGTCCAGCCGGTCCCGGCCCGCCAGGACGCGCGGCCCGGCCTGCTGCAGAGCCGGCAGTTCCAGCACGTCACGGACCGTCATCGGCATCGGAGCGCCTCCCCCTTCCCTCCGGCGCACAGTATGTGCGCTTCCCGCGGACGGGAACGACACAGTGCCCATTGCCCGGACCTGGGGAAGCGCAGATGATCCCGGGCATGACCCAGACAGCACCCGGCACCGCGCCCGCTCCCGTCCCGCTGGAGCGGGTGACCCACTGGATCGACGGCAAGCCGTTCGCCGGAGTCACCGAGCGTACGGCCCCAGTCTACGATCCGGCGCTGGGCGCGGTCCGGACGGAGGTGCCGCTGGCCTCGGTCGACGAGGTGGACCAGGCCGTCGCCTCGGCCGCCGCCGCGTTCGCCTCCTGGCGGAACTCGTCGCTGACCAAGCGCACCCAGGTGCTGTTCGCGTTCCGGGAGCTGGTCAACCAGCACAAGCAGGAGCTGGCCGAGCTGATCACGGCCGAGCACGGCAAGGTCGTCTCGGACGCCCTCGGTGAGGTCACCCGCGGCCTGGAGGTCGTCGAGTTCGCCTGCGGCATCCCGCACCTGCTCAAGGGCGGCTACTCCGAGGGCGTGTCCACGAACGTGGACGTCTACTCGATCCGGCAGCCGGTCGGCGTCTGCGCCGTCATCTCGCCGTTCAACTTCCCGGTGATGGTCCCGATGTGGTTCGTGCCCATCGCCATCGCGGCCGGCAACGCCGTCGTGCTCAAGCCCAGCGAGAAGGACCCGTCCGCGTCGCTGCTCGTGGCCCGGCTCTGGGAGCAGGCGGGCCTGCCCGCGGGCGTGTTCAACGTCGTGCACGGCGACAAGGTCGCGGTGGACCGGCTGCTGGAGCACCCCGAGGTCAAGGCGGTGTCGTTCGTCGGCTCCACGCCGATCGCCCGGTACGTGTACGAGACCGGCACCCGCAACGGCAAGCGCGTCCAGGCCCTCGGCGGCGCCAAGAACCACATGGTGGTGCTGCCGGACGCCGACCTCGACCTGGCCGCCGACGCGGCGGTGAACGCCGGGTTCGGTTCGGCCGGCGAGCGGTGCATGGCCATCTCGGCTCTGGTGGTCGTCGAGCCCGTCGCCGACGACCTGGTGGCCCGGATCCGGGAGCGCATCGCCACGCTGAAGGTCGGCGACGGGCGGCGCTCCTGCGACATGGGTCCGCTGGTCACCAAGGAGCACCGCGACCGCGTCGCGTCGTACCTCGACGCGGGTGCCGAGGCCGGTGCCGAGCTGGTGGTGGACGGCCGCGAGGTACGTGTCGACGGCGACGAGTCCGGGTTCTGGCTCGGGCCGAGCCTGCTGGACCGGGTGTCGCCGGAGATGAGCGTCTACACCGACGAGATCTTCGGGCCGGTGCTGTCGGTGGTGCGCGTCGGCAGCTACGACGAGGCGCTCGCGCTGGTGAACGCCAACCGGTACGGCAACGGCACGGCGATCTTCACCAACGACGGCGGCGCGGCCCGCCGCTTCCAGAACGAGGTCGAGGTCGGCATGGTCGGCGTCAACGTGCCGATTCCGGTGCCGATGGCCTACTACTCCTTCGGCGGCTGGAAGGACAGCCTCTTCGGCGACTCGCACGCCCACGGCGCCGAGGGCGTGCACTTCTTCACCCGCGGCAAGGTCGTCACCTCCCGGTGGCTCGACCCCAGCCACGGCGGCATCAACCTCGGCTTCCCCGAGAACGTCTGAGCAGCGGAGAGAGAACGCCGATGAGCACCAGCGCACGCACCTACGAGCTCGACCGCGCGCACGTCTTCCACTCCTGGTCCGCCCAGTCGCTGCTCGACCCGATGGTGGTCGAGCGGGCCGAGGGCTCGTACTTCTGGGACGGCGACGGGAATCGCTACCTGGACTTCTCGTCGCAGCTCGTCAACACCAACATCGGCCACCAGCACCCGGTGGTGGTCGCGGCGATCCAGGAACAGGCGGCCCGTCTGTGCACGATCGCGCCGTCGTACGCCAACGACGTTCGCGGCGAGGCGGCCCGGCTGATCACCGAACTGACCCCGGCGGGGCTCGACAAGGTGTTCTTCACCAACGGCGGCGCGGACGCGATCGAGCACGCCGTCCGGATGGCCCGGCTGCACACCGGCCGGCCGAAGGTGCTGTCGCAGTACCGCAGCTACCACGGCGGCACCCAGACGGCGGTGAACCTCACCGGCGACCCGCGCCGCTGGCCCAGCGACAACGGCACCGCCGGGGTGGTGCACTTCTTCGGCCCGTTCCTGTACCGGTCGGAGTTCGGCGCCACCACCGAGGAGGAGGAGTGCGCGCTCGCGCTGCGCCATCTCGAACGCGTCGTGGAGATGGAGGGCCCGTCCACCATCGCCGCGATCGTGCTGGAGACGGTGCCGGGCACCGCCGGCATCATGCCGCCGCCGCCGGGCTTCCTGGCGGGCGTACGGGAGCTGTGCGACAGGCACGGCATCCTCTACATCGCCGACGAGGTGATGGCGGGCTTCGGGCGTACCGGCGCCTGGTTCGCGCTGGACCACTACGGCGTGACGCCCGACCTGATCACCTTCGCCAAGGGCGTGAACTCGGGTTATGTCCCGCTCGGCGGTGTGGTGATCGCCGACCACGTCGCCGAGACGTTCGCCACCCGCGCCTACCCCGGCGGCCTGACCTACTCCGGTCACCCGCTGGCCACCGCCGCCGCCGTCGCGACCATCAACGTGATGCGGGACGAGCGGATCGTCGAGAACGCCGCCACGATCGGCGCCGACGTGCTGGGCCCGGGACTGCGCGAACTCGCCGACCGGCACCCGAGCGTCGGTGACGTCCGCGGGCTCGGCGTGTTCTGGGCGCTGGAACTGGTACGCGACCGCGAGACGAAGGAGCCACTGGCGCCGTACGGATCGTCGTCGCCGGAGATGAACGAGGTGCTGGCCGCGTGCAAGCGCGGCGGCCTGGTCGCGTTCGCGAACTTCAACCGGATCCACGTGGTGCCGCCGTGCACCGTGTCGGAGACGGAGGCCAAGGCGGGCCTGGCGATCCTGGACGAGGCGCTGACACTCGCCGACCGCCACACGGTCTGAGGCAATGCCCACCACCGCCCGCCGGGTCCACCCCGGCGGGCGGTCCCGTATCCGAGATCCGCGAGACGGCCGGCGACCCCGGTGACGCGGAGACCGACGCACCCAGAAGGTGACGAATGACTACCGTAGATCTCGCCGACCCACCGGTAACCAACCCCTTCGCCGGCACCACCGGCCTTCCGCGTACCTCAGAGGGCTGGACCCAGCTCGTCACCCCGGACGGGCGCCTGCACCCGGACGTCGACGCCGACCGTGACGCCCTCGGCCGCCTCACCCGTGACCTGTACCGGGGGATGCGGCTCGCCCGCCGCCTCGACGACGAGGCGTTCGCGTTGCAGCGCCAGGGCGAGCTGGGCCTGTGGCTGCAGTGCCGCGGCCAGGAGGCCGCCCAGGTCGGCTCGGTCGCGGCGGTACGCGCCGACGACTACGTCTTCCCGAGCTACCGGGAGCACGCCGCGGCCCTGTGGCGCGGCATCGGCCCGGCCGACCTGCTGCGCCAGTGGCGCGGCGTCGCGCACAGCGGCTGGGATCCGGAGCCGTACGCGTTCCACATCTACACGCTGGTCCTGGCCGCCCAGCTGCTGCACGCCACCGGGTACGCCCTCGGGGTGCAGCGCGACGGCAGCGACACGGTGGTCGTGACGTACTTCGGTGACGGCGCGGCCAGTGAGGGCGACGCGAGCGAGGCGATGAACATCGCCGCCGTCAACGCCGCCCCGATGGTCTTCTTCTGCCAGAACAACCAGTGGGCCATCTCGACCCCGACGGCGTCGCAGACGCGTACCCCGATCCACCGTCGCGGCGCCGGGTTCGGCCTGCGCAGCGAGTGGGTCGACGGCAACGACGTGCTGGCGGTGTACGCGGTGACGTCCGCCGTGACCGCGCACGCCCGCGCAGGCGGCGGCCCGGCGATCGTCGAGGCCACCACGTACCGGATGGGTGGGCACAGCACGTCGGACGACCCGACCCGGTACCGCACCGACGACGAGCTGGCGGCCTGGCGGGCACGGGATCCGCTGGCCCGGGTCGAGGCGCTGATGCGCGCCGAGGGCTGGAGCGACGAGGCGTTCCTCGACGGGATCCAGGCCGAGGCGGACGAGCTCGCCGACCGTACCCGCCGGGAGTGCCTGGCGCTGGAGGCGCCGGACCTCGCGGACGCCTTCGCCACGGTGCTGGCCGACGTGCCCCCGCTCCTGCGGGAGGAGCGCGACGCGTTCGTCGCCTACCGCGCCTCCTTCCTCGACTGACGCCCGCCTGCGATCGGAGAACCCGTTCATGCTCACCCTCTCTCAGGCACTGAACTCAGGCCTGCGCCGCGCCATGGAGGACGACGAAAAGGTCCTCCTGATGGGCGAGGACGTCGGCCGGCTCGGCGGCGTCTTCCGGGTCACCGACGGTCTCCAGAAGGACTTCGGCGAGGCCCGGGTGGTGGACACCACGCTCGCCGAGTCCGGGATCGTCGGCACCGCCATCGGGCTGGCGCTACGCGGCTACCGCCCGGTCTGCGAGATCCAGTTCGACGGCTTCGTCTACCCGGCGTTCAACCAGATCGTGTCCCAGCTCGCCAAGATGCGGGCCCGCACCGGCGGCCGTACCGCCCTGCCGGTGGTGGTGCGGATCCCGGTGGGCGGCGGAATCGGCGCGGTGGAGCACCACAGCGAGTCCAACGAGGCGTACTTCGCGCACACCGCCGGGTTGCGGGTCGTCTACTGCGCCAGCCCGGACGACGCGCACTGGATGATCCGCCAGGCCGTCGCCGGTGACGACCCGGTCATCTTCTACGAGCCGAAGCGCCGCTACTGGGTCAAGGGCGAGGTGACCCCCGCCGGGCCGCCGCTGCCGCTGGACCGCGCCCGGACCGCGCGGCCGGGCACCGACGTGACGGTGCTGACGTACGGCGGCACGGTCGCCACCTGCGTCGCCGCCGCCGAGGCTGCGGCACGGGAGGGGCGCGACATCGAGGTGATCGACCTGCGGTCCATCTCCCCGCTGGACGTGGCCACCATCGAGGAGTCGGTGCGCCGCACCGGCCGGGCGGTGGTGGTCCACGAGGCCCCCACGTTCGCCGGGTTCGGCGCCGAGGTCGTCGCGCAGGTGACGAGCCGGTGCTTCTACTCGCTGGAGGCGCCGGTCGAGCGGGTCGGCGGCTTCAACCTGCCGTACCCGCCGGCCAAGGTCGAGGAGGAGTACCTGCCCGACCTGGACCGGATCCTCGACGCCGTCGACCGCGTCCTGGCCGCGTGAAGGGAGAGGTACCCGTGAGCGTTCAGCAGTTCCGTCTGCCCGACGTCGGCGAGGGCCTCACCGAGGCCGAGATCGTCACCTGGCGGGTCGCACCGGGCGATCCGGTCGGCCTCAACGACGTCATCGTGGACATCGAGACCGCCAAGGCCGTGGTCGAGCTGCCCAGCCCGTACGCCGGTGTGGTGGACCGCCTGCTCGCCGAGGAGGGGCAGACAGTCGAGGTCGGCGCGCCGATCATCGCGATCCGGGTGCCGGGTGACGGCCCGGCGACGCCGTCCGCCGACGAACCGTCGACCGGCGACGAACCGGCCGCCGACGAGCCCGCCGAGGAACGCACCGCGGTGCTCGTGGGCTACG